>CAYPUM010000074.1:0-11776 GCA_964413545.1 uncultured Roseibacillus sp.
GATCCCGATTTCGATAGCGATTTCGATCCCGATGAAACAAATTCCCAACAAGACGTGGGACCGGATGCCGGGAACGCGTCAGAGTAATTCGCGAGGACCACAGGTTTTTGATCTCCTTCAGGCGGCAACCGGTCCACTTTTGACGTTGCCAACAAGATGAATAGGACCCTGCCCGCCCTTTTCGCCGTTCCGGCCTACGAGTTCCTCGTGACGAGAGCGGCGTAGGCGCCGTCGGTGTGGTGACGCATGGGCGTGACCTCGACGGAACGGGCGAGATCGAGGCCGCGGTGGCGGCCAAGGAAGTGCTCGATCTGTTGTTGGTTTTCCCCGGGTTCGAGGGAGCAGGTCGAGTAGACGAGGCGTCCGCCGGGTTTCAGGCACGGGAGGGCGTTGTCGAGGAGACGGGACTGGAGGACCTGCAGTTCCTCGATCCGGTCCGGGGCGAGGCGCCAGCGGGCGTCGACCCGGCGGCGCAGGACGCCGGTATTCGAGCACGGGACGTCGAGCAGGATGGCGTCGAAGCGGCGGCGCCAGCCGGCGGGAGGCGGATTCGTCCAGTCGACGGGGGTGGTTTCGGCGATGGTGACGCGCAGGCGGCGGAGGTTCTCCTCGAGCCTCGGGAGGCGGCGCTCGTTGCCGTCGGTGCAGAGGAGGCGGCCGTCATCGTGCATGGCCGCGGCGATGAGGGCGGCCTTCCCGCCGGGGGCGGCACAGGCGTCGAGCACCGTTTCGCCGGGGCGGGGGGCGAGCAGTTCTACGGCATGTCTGGTAGAAGGATCCTGGGCGTAGACGAGGCCGTGCTCGATCCAGGAGGAGGGGATGGGGCCGTCGAGCCGGTGGAAACCGGGCGCATTTTCGCAGGCCGCGAGGGTCAGGGAGAGTTCCTCCGCGAGGCGGGGAAGGAAGGGGACCGCTCCGGCAAGGGGGTTCTCGCGCAGGAAGACGGGAGCGGGCCGGTTGTTCCAGGCGAGGAGGGCGGCGGCGGCGGCGGAACCCCAGCGTCGCCGCCAGGCCTTCCAGAGCCAGTCGGGATGGGAATACCGGACCGGCGGGTCGAGCGATTCGGCCTCGGCGAGGAGGCGCTGGCGGGCCGCGGCGGCACGGCGCAGGACGGCGTTGACCAATCCCCTCGCGGCACTCCGGGCGCAGGACACGCTTTCGTTGACGGCGGCGTGTTCGGGGAGGTCGAGGAGAAGAAGCTGGCAAAGGCCGACGCGGAGGATGTCGCGCGTTTCGCGATCAAGACGGCCGCGACGGAGACGGGCGATCCAATGGTCGAGCAGGCGGCGGTTGCGAAGGACGCCGAGAACGATGCCGTTGAGCAGGGCGCGGTCGGCGGTGGAGAGATGGGCGCGGCGGGCGTGGCGATCGATGAGGGACTCGGCGTAGAGGTGGCCCCGCGCCCATGCCTGCAAAGCCGAAACGGCGGCGCGGCGAACGTTGCGGCTGGGCATGGCGAAAGAGAGTTCAGGTTTCGAGGTGTCCGCACGGGAGGAACTGCCGGCCCGATCGCCCCCGAATCACGACCAGCCCCCGCGGAACCCCGCACCGGACACCCCGGCCACGCTGCGCCGCTGAATCGAGGCGCGATTGCGATCGGATCCGGTCTTCAGGAAACCTTGCCGGCGGCGGCTGGTTGCGGTTCGGGCACGGCGGGGGGACGGCCGACGGAGTGGTATTCGAGGCCCTGCGCGACGACCGTGCCCGGATCGAGAAGATTGCGTCCGTCGAAGATGATCGGAGAACGGAGGCGTTTCCGGATCTGGGAAAGGTCGGCGTTGGCAAACTGCGGCCACTCGGTGGCAATCACGAGAGCTTCGGCGCCGTCAAGGCAGGAATACATGTCCTCCGCGAAGGTGATGGCCCCCTCAAGGAGGCCGGAGCGACGGGCGGTAGCGACGGCCTGGGGGTCCCATGCGCTGACCCGGGCGCCCTCGGAGAGCATTTGAGCAACCAGCTTGACGGCGACGGATTCGCGAACGTCGTCGGTATTCTGTTTGAAGGCCAGTCCCCAGACGGCGAGGCGCTTGTCCTGAAGCACCCAGAATTTCTCACGGATCATGCCGATGAAGTATTCGAACTGGGTGTTGTTGATGGTCTCCACCTGTCTGAGCAACTCGAACGGATAGCCGAGGGACGCGGAGATGGCGATGAAGGCCTTGATGTCCTTGGGGAAGCAGGAGCCGCCATATCCAAGCCCGGCGTTGAGGAAGGAGCGCCCGATGCGCTTGTCCATGCCGATGCCCTCCGCGACTTTCTCGATGTCGGCGCCGGACTTCTCGCAGATGCGGGCAACGGCATTGATATACGAGATCTTGAGGGCAAGGAAGGAATTGGCGGCGTGCTTGATGAGTTCGGCCGACTCGATGTCGGTAACGACGATGGGGGCGTGAAACGGCTCGTAGATGCGATGCAGGAAGGCGAGGGCACGCTCGTCAGTGGCGCCGAAAACGATGCGGTCGGGCTCCAGGAGATCCTGCACGGCGCACCCCTCGCGGAGGAATTCCGGATTCGAGGCCACCCCGAACTCGACCCCGGGGGGAGCATAGCGGCGCACCGTCTCAACGACTTTCTGGCCGGTCTTCACCGGGACGGTGGATTTGTCCACGATAACCTTGTATCCGAGATCCGGGTGCAGGGCTTCCGAAATCTCACGCGCCACGCGTTCGATGTAAACCAGATCAACGGAGCCGTCGGGGAGGGGCGGCGTGGGGACCGCGATGAAGATCACTTCGCCGTGGCGGACGCCTTCGGAAGTCGAGGAAGTGAACCGCAGGCGGCCGGCATTGACGTTCTTGAGGACCAGCCCTTCCAGGTCCGGTTCGTAGATGGGGATCTCTCCGCCAAGGAGCGTCCGAACCTTCTGTTCGTCGTTGTCGACGCAGGTCACGTCGTGGCCGACCTCCGCGAAGCACGCTCCGGTGGTGAGGCCGACGTATCCAGTACCAATGATGGTGATCTTCATGAGCTAACAGGGGCCGGATCTCGGGCAGGGGCAGGGTTGACGGCCAGAAAGCCGGCAAAACTTGTCTCAAATCGCGGCGAATTCTGATTTTCAAGGACTCCCAAGCGGTCATCCCACAACGATGGGAGGCGGGGGGTATAGCAGGCTTGGCCGGGAACCGCAAGCGGAGCTGGAGTCCTCGAAAACAAAAGTTTGTTGCAGGTGAGTCAATTCCCGGGCCGCGATTCCGGTGAACGACGACGACGACGACTGCGGATGACGGCCGGAAAGCCTCCCTCTCGTCCCAGAGCGGCGAGGGACAACGAACGAGGAGGCCGCGGCCCGTGACGAAAATTCTCCAAAAACACGCTGGAGAGATGCCCCCGATTGGTGGTAGAGGGCCCGGCATGAAGGTTTTGCTGTTCACGATGGTGTTCGGAGTTGCCGGCCTGCGGGCGGGGGAACTGCCGCTCCTGCAGGAAAAGCCGCATCTGGGATATTTCACGGTCTACGAGACGCGGCATTTTGATTTCGCGATCGGGGGAGACGCGGAGTCGGAGATCTTCTTCAAGGAGCGCCGGGAGCGGCTTTCAAAATGGAGGGCGTTCAAGGTGCGCTATCTCCTCGAGGAGAAGATCGAGGGAAGATGGGTGCGGCGGAAGATGCGGGAGGAAGGATTCGGCACCACCGCGAAGGCGAGCGCCGCCCCGGAGAAGCCGGTGCTCTTCACCGCCACCCACACCGGAGGCACGAAGGTGGAGATCAGTCACGGCTTTGACAACCGGCGGGTGTGGATCGGGACGCGGATTGTCGAGAGCCCGACCCGGAACCCGGTGCGGGCGGGGGTCGAGGTTGTGGTGCCGGATCTGTTCTACTACCTCAAGAGGGATATCGAGGAGCGTGATCTGAAGAGGAAAGTGGGCCGCAGCCGGGTGACAGTGGTGCCGGTCGAAGGCCGGCGCGAACGGATCAGGTTCCACGAGATCAAGGATCTCGATGACCTCTTCCCAAAAGGGGCGCGGGAGGTATCGATCGAGTCGGATCGCATCGCAGGCGCCAGGGTCACGTTCTCGACGGCCGGCGACACGACCGGGGCCATCAAGTTCGATCAGCGAAAGCACCTCTATCACGGATTCAACCTCCTGTGGTGGCCGGATCCCGTCAAAGACGGCTCCATGGGGTGCCGCCTGCTGATCGAGGTGAGGTAAGGCCCTGCTCGAAAAGCTGTCGAGGCCAAGGGATCTTGAATATCCAACATCCAACAAGGAATATCCAACCGAACATCGGACTTCAAGGCGCCGCTTTTCCGGCCCACCGGGTCCCCGTTCTTGTCCTTGGACATTGGCTGTTGAGTGTTGGATGTTGGATACTCGGTTCGCGCTTCAATGCAGACCTTTTCGAATGACCTTGAGGCAAGGCCCGCGGGTCCGGGGGGGGCGGGCAAGGACCGGCCCGCTGCAACTCCGCAGGGCGGACCGCCGCCGGAACGGCGGCGTCCAGCAGCCTTTCGCTTCATCCAACCTCTCTCCCGCTGGACGGCACGCTCCCTCGCGCCGTCAGCCGCGCATCACTCCCGGGCCATATCCCCCGATCCAACCCCGCGGGGAGCGTCTCCGTTCAGCGGCCCGAGGAATCCAGCCCCTCTCACCGCAGCCGCGGCACTTGCAGCACCTCCCGCAACGGGTCCGTCACCGGCGCCCCGCGCGCCATCCAGTCGTCGTAGAGTTCCCAGCCTTCCTGCACCAGCGCCAACGTCCGCCCGAACCGGTCCGGGCTATCCAACACCACACAGATGAGCCGGCGAGGCGTCAACAGGCTGCTGCCCTCGCCGGGAAGCTTCTCCACCGCGGGCTTCTTCTCGGAGCTCACCGCGAGGCACTCTCCCGCCGCCTTCGTCAGGCCGGTCTTGATCCCGTTGATGTGCTCCCGGCCCAGAAGCTTGTTCGTATTCTCCACCGTAAAGGCCCGCCGCTCCCCACCCCGCAGAAACGCAATCTTCCGCGTCTTTTGCTTCACGAAAAACGCAAAGCCCGGTTTCCGCATGGCGTGAATGCACATCTTCGCCATGTCCGCCGCCGTCGAATAGCCCTCCTCCTCGGGCCCCTCCAATCCATGCGGGTTGGCAAACTTCGTCCGCGTCATCCCCAAGGCTGCCGCCAGACGGTTCATCTCCCCGACAAACTCCGCCACCGTGTCGCCCGGCTCGTCCCTCGCCTGCAGAAGCGCCAGTCCCACATGGTTCGCCAGCGTCTGCGCCGCCACGTTGTCCGACCCGAGAAGAGCCGAATACAACGCGTCCCGCAGCGAAATCTGATCGCCCGGCCGCAACCCCATCGGATTCACGCCCCCGATCCGGGCCGCCGAAACCGGCACGATCGCCAACTCCCCCAGATCCGTCCCGCTCGCCTCCGCCCAGTCCAATACCACCGCTCCGGTCGCAATCTTGGTCAGACTCGCCACCGGCTTCTTCTCCCCGGCCTGCTCCGCTGCCAGAATCCGCCCCGAATGGGAGTCCACCACCATGTGCGCCTCCGCCGCCGCCACCCGGCCAAGGGCGCCGCTCGCAAATCCCGCCAGAAAAATCAGTGCCAAACCCGGAAAAATCGACGCAGACATCGCCAGTTCCTTTGGAGCCCCACCCTAAGCCGATTCTCCGCCGGCGTGAAACCGAAAATCCCCGAACCCTGTCCGGCACGCCGAGGCATTTCCCTTGCGAAACGGGTTCCCACATCGTAAACTGGTGGTGTTACGGAGAAATCACCGATGCTGACGTTTGGCCAGTCCTCCCCGTCTCCCGGCGCCCTCGGCGGCGTTTCGGAACCGTACGGGGTTTTCTTGGAACCGCCCCGCGGGTTGTGCATCCGGCGGGTCTCATTCCCGGGTCCCGCCCGGGACGCGGAAGCGCCTTCTCCCGGCCAGACACGCGGATTTGTTCATTTGACCAACCGAGGGCAGGGTCTGTATCTCAAATACCTGACCCGCATCATCACCAGAATGGCCCTCCCGCGGCTCAACAACCGCTCGGTATCGGAAAGACACACGCGCTCCCGCGCTAACTCGAACCGAACCAGAACATATGTCAAATTCTTCAACACAATCCAGACGAACTGGATCCGGAGGAGGGCGGCAGCGATCAGGATCGCGCCGCCGACGCAACAACAAGAATAACAACTACCGCGGCGAAAACGCCGGGCAACGCCGCCGGGGCGGCCGCCGCAACCGCCGCGAACCCAAGCCGGCGCCCCTTGCATGGTGGCAGAAGCTCCTCAAGTCGGTCGGCCTCTACGATCCCGACAAAAAGTTCAAGCCGCCGAAGCGTGAGGCGTCTGCAAAGCGCGCCAAGCCAAAATCCGGCACCCGCGTCGCCAAGGGCCCAGAGGCCCGGGCGGTCGACCCGAAAGAGGTCGACTCAAACCGCCTCTACCTCGGAAACCTCTCATACGACGCTTCCGAATACGAAATCGAGGACCTCTTCAAGGGTGTCGGCACCGTCCGCAAGGTCGAGATCGTCTACAACCGCAATACCCACAAATCGAAGGGTTACGGGTTCCTTGAAATGTCCAGCATCGAGGAAGCCCGGCGCGCTGTCGAAGTCCTCCACGATCAACCCTTCATGGGACGCAAAATGATCGTGACCGCCGCCAAGTCACGAGGCCCTTCCAGCCAGGACGACGACAATTCCGAGGAAGCCGCCTGACCCCCTTCAAACACCCCTCAAACCTCCGCCGGCCCCCCGCTGGCGGAGGTTTTTTCAATCCCTTTCGTCCCCGGAGTCCCTGAAAAGCAGGATTTGACGGCTTGATTGCCGCCACTTCCGCCTCGAAGGAGATGGGTTGGAGCATGGAACCACTTTTCGTCTGTGGACCCACCGCCTCGGGCAAATCCGCGGCGGCCCTTGCGATCTGCAAGGCACTCGGCGGCGAAATCATCAATGCTGACGCCTTCCAGCTCTACCGGGGTCTCGAAGTTCTCACCGCGGCCCCGGGGCCGGCCGACCGGAAAGCCGTTCCCCATCATCTCTACGGGACGATCGATCCCGTCGAAGCCCTCGACGCCGCCCGCTACCGGGCCCTCGCCCTGCCCCTCATCGAAGAGGTCGCCTCCCGGCGCAAGCTCCCGGTCGTGGTTGGCGGTTCCGGCCTCTACCTCAAGTTTCTCACCCACGAGCCCGCGGCGCTTCCCGCGGCCGATCCCGCCCTGCGCCGCCACCTCGAGGCCCTTCCGCGCGCTGAACTCCTCCGGCGCCTCGAGGAACGCGACCCCGTCGAGGCCCGCCGCATCGACCGCCACAACCCGCGCTACCTTCAACGTGCCCTCGAAGTGTGCCTCCTCACCGGCTGCCGCGTCTCCGATCTCCGCCAATCGTTCCAACACGCCTCCGCCCGCTTGCGGGGGCTCTTGATCGAGTGGCCGCCCGCCGAACTCGAACCCCGCATCCGGCAACGCGCCGCCGCCATGCTCGACAACGGCGCCATCGAAGAGGTCCGCCGCCACCCGGAACTCTCCCCCACCGCCGAAAAGGCCATCGGAATCAGAGAAATCCGCGCCCTCCTCGCCGGGGAGATCGACCGCCGGACCTGCGAAGAACGCATCACCGTGGCCACCCGCCGATATGCCAAGCGCCAGCGCACCTGGTTCCGGCGGGAGCGCTGGTTGCGCCCGGTCGCGGGCAACGCGCCGAGGGACGAACTGCTCCGCACCGCGGAGGCCCCCGAAGCGCTTTGACAGAACTCCCCGGGGGCCGCACCCTTCCGCCAGCGATGCGTTCTTCGCCGGTGCTGCGCTTCCTGCCCATGGCAATCCTGCTGATCGCCGGGGCCGCCCTCGCGGCATGGGCCGTCCCCCGGGAAGCCGCCTCCGCCCGCGAACATCTCTCCGACTTCCCAAACAGCGAGGCCTTCACGCTCCAACTTCGCCCTTACGTGATCGCCGCCCTTTGCCTCCTTCCGGCCCTCGGGGCCCTCTGCTTCGCGTTCGCGGGCACTCTCGACCGTTACCTCATCTGCCGGATGCTCGCCGCCGTCGGTATCTGCACCATCGCCCTGTTCGCGATCTGGATCCTCCTCGACCTCAACGACAACATCACCGAGTTCCGCAAAGTCGAGAACAGCTTCGCCTACCTCGTCGAATACTATTCCGTCGTCCTTCCGTACGTCTTCGTCCTCCTGATCCCCTTCGCCCTGATGCTCGGCATGCTTTACTGCCTCGGCAAGCTCTCCAGCAGCCGCGAGATCATCGCCATGATCCAAACCGGCCGCGGCCTGGCCCGCGTCCTCGCCCCTTTCGCCGGCGTCGGATTCTTCCTCAGCATCGCATGCCTCCTCCTCAATTACCACCGCGCCCCATGGGGCGAAGGATACCAGAAGGCCCTCATCGAATACGCCCAGTCCGGTTCCGCCAGCCAGGCCCGCAACGTCCTTTATCATCACCGCGATTCCGGCCGCGCCTGGTTCGTGAGCCGTTTCCCCTACGACTACACCCGTGGCCAACCCCTCCGCGGCGTCCAGATCACCACCAAGAACGACAGCGGCCTGCCGGCCCGGCGCCTCAAGGCTTCCCGCGCCGTCTGGCATCGCGATTCCCGCACATGGAACTTCCACAACGCCGTGGTCCTCGACCTCGAAGCCGAACCGATGCCCGTCTTCACCAGCCTCCCCAGCCCCCACGTCGTCCCCGACTGGCCGGAAACCCCCAACCAGATCATCAAGCCGGGCCTCGTCGCCCAGCATCTCGGGATCCCGGAACTCCGGAGCTGGCTCGACGAAAACCGCGAAACCGAGTGGGTCGACCGGCGCGTCTTCCTCACGCAGTGGTACTATCGCTGGGCCCAGCCGTGGATCTGCCTCGTGGTGGTCCTCCTGGCCGCTCCGCTCGGCATCGTGTTCACCCGCCGCGGCGCCGCCGGCGGCGTGGCCATCGCGGTCTTCCTCAGTGCGTCCATGCTCCTCGTCACGGAGTTCTCCCTCACCCTCGGCGATGCCGGTTACCTCCCCCCGCAGATCGCCGCATGGGGAACCAACATCATTTTCGCGGCCCTCGCCCTCTTCCTCCTCTACCGCCGCCTCCACGGCCGCCCCATCTATCAGTCCCTCAAAAACCTCTTCCCCGGCGCCGCCGAAGCCCTGTAAGCTCCCTCAGATCTCGAATTTCAAGTCTCAGATCTGCAAGCTGAAATCCCCTCACCCCAATGCCCCACCCCGACAGTTGGCACATCAAAGCGCGGGCCCACGAATGCGCCGCGACGGGAAAACCCTTCGAGGCGGACGAGCCTTTCTTCACCGCCCTCTTTCCCGACCCCGAGTCGAGCGGATATCTCCGCAAGGACTTCTCCGAGGAAGCCTGGCTCGGCCGCGATGCTTCCGACGAGAAGCCTTTCTCGTTCTGGCGCACCACCTACAAGCCCCCCGTCCGCGAATCCAAACCCGACATCGTCGACAAGGAGAACCCCGAAACCCTCCTCGCCCGCCTCGTCGAAGAAGACGACCCCCAAACCGAAAACGCCCGATACATCCTCGCCGTGATGCTGGAACGCCGCAAAACCCTCCTCGAAACCGACTCCCGGCAAACCAGCACCGGCCTCCTCCGCATCTACGAGCACCGCCGGTCCGGCGACGTTTACATCGTCAAGGACCCCCAGATCCCTCTCTCCGAAGTGGGCCCCATCCAGGAAGAAGTCCAGGCCCTCCTCGCGCCGAAGGAAACGCCCGCTCCCGCCGACGCCACGGCCGACGAACCAAACGTCCCCGGGGACGCCCCGCCCCCCACGCCCCCGGACGAAGAAGGCAAATGACCAAAGCCCCCCGCACCCCGCACCCGGCCTCCTCGCCGCCTCCCCCACTCCGCCGTGGACCCCCTCCCGAAGCTCGGTTATGCTGAGAGCGCCTTGATGCTTCCCTGGTTTCAGAACGGCGCCTTCCCGCTCTACCTCGCGCCCATGGCGGGGGTCACCGATGTCGTCTTCCGGCGCATTTGCAAGGAACTCGGCGCCGACGTCATGGTCACCGAATTCGTTTCTTCCGAGGGCATCATCCGCAAGGACGAGCGAACCCGCAAATACACCGAGTTCACCGATGACCAGCGGCCCGTCGGCGTGCAACTCTTCGGCGCCGACGGCCGCCGCATGGGGGAAGCGGCCCGCAAGATCATCGCGTGGAAGCGACCCGATTTCATCGACCTCAACTTCGGCTGCCCCGTCAACAAGGTGGTCGCAAGGAACGGCGGATCCTCCCTCCTCAAGGACTGCCCCGCCCTCGCGACGGTCGCCCGGGAAGTCGCCGGGGCCGTCGGAGACAAGGTGCCCGTCACCGCCAAGATCCGCATCGGCTGGGACGCCCGGTCCGTCAACGCCCCCGACGTCTGCCGCCTCCTCGAAGACGCCGGGATGCAGGCCATTGCGGTCCACGGCCGCACCCGTTCCCAAGGATACGGCGGCGAAGCCGATTGGGAAACCATCGACGCCTGCTCCCGTGCCGTCTCCATCCCCGTCATCGGCAACGGCGACATCGCAAACGGGGCCGACCTCGCCCGCCGCCGCCAATCCACCGGCATTGCAGGCGCCATGATCGGCCGCGCCGCCATGCACAACCCATGGGTCTTCCGCGAAGCAAAACACTACCTCGCCACCGGCGAACAGCTTCCCCCCGTTCCCATCCCGGAACGATGGAAACTCATCCGGCGGCATTGCCGTCTTGCTCTCCGCAGCAACCGCTACGGTGATGAACGCCAGACCGTGACGGCAATGCGTTCGCGTCTCATGTCCTACTCGCGGGGCTTCCCCGCCGCCAAATCGCTCCGCCGCCGCCTCGCCACCGTCTCCTCCCTCGCCGAACTCGATGCCATCGCCGAGGACCACCAGCGCGGCTGGCACGCCGCTGCTCCCGACGCCCCCGTCACCTGCCTGCACGGCCAACAACTCTCCCCGACCCCCGACCCGTGATCCGAGGCTCCGCCTCATTGGCATTCCGCTGCCCTTTCTCTCCTGTGCCCCTTTCCCGAAACCGGCCTTGCCTAACCGTCCCGCTCTCCGCTATCGAATGCCCATGACCCCCAAAGAACGCATGCTCCGGGCCATCAACGGGGAAAAACCCGACCGCCTCCCGGTCTCCATCCACCAGTGGCAGGGCTTCCACCTCGATACCTGCCTCGACGGAATCAGCGACCTCGAAGCCTGCAGGCGATTCGGCTTCGACGCCCAGATCCAATACTTCCAGTCGATGGGCCAGTTCTGGCTCGTGGACGCCGACTTCACCAAGACCAACACCGACACCTGGCGCGACGAACCAAGGATCATCTCCCACGACCCCGACAACCGCGTCGTCCATCACGAAATCAACACCCCCGAGGGCGTCCTCACCTACAAAACCGCCGGCGACTGCAAAACCACCTGGATCACCGAATACCTCATCAAGAACGACGACGACCTCGACCTCATCGAGAAATACATGCCGGTCCCCGCGCTCGACATCGCCCCCGTCAACGCCCGATACGACGAGGTCGGCGACGACGGCATCCTCCGCGGCTTCGTCTGGGGCGATCAGGTCGGCTGCTGGCAGCATGCGTGTTGCTTGGCCGACGTGAACGACCTGATCATGGCCGCCTTCGACAAGCCCGACTGGCTGCACGAATTCCAGCAAATCCTGTTGAAAAAGAAACTCCGTTTCGTCGAATCGATGAAGGGGGCCAAGTTCGATCTGGTCGAGACGGGCGGAGGCGCCTCGTCGTCGACCGTTATCTCGCCCAAAATGCACGAGACGTTTTGCGTTCCCTATGATCGCCAGATCCACGACGCGCTGCACGACCTGGGTTTCAAGGTCAGCTATCACACTTGCGGCG
>CAYPUM010000075.1:0-11693 GCA_964413545.1 uncultured Roseibacillus sp.
GACGGCTCGGAGGGCGCGTCCGATGAGGCGCTGGATTTCGGACGAGCGTCCGTCGAGCCTGCCGCGGGCGATATCGCGGGGTTTGCGGTCGTGGGTCGAGTAGGGCAGCATGCTGTATTCGGCGGTGACCCACCCCCCCGCGACGCCCTGCATTTTCATCCATCGCGGCACCTCGTCCTGGACGCTGGCGGCGCAGATGACGCGCGTGTTGCCGAAACTGACCAGGACGGACCCGTGGGCGTGGGGGGCGACGTTCGGGACGAAGGAGATGGGGCGGAGCTGGTCGGGGCGGCGGCCGTCGGGGCGTTCCATGGCCGGATCAAAGCACCAATTCCGGATTTCGGAATTCTAAAACGCATCTTGCGTCCGTAGCGTTGGTTCGTGGGCCAGCTTGGGGACGACATTGAGAAGTGGGGGGCGGACCTGATCTTCGGCCGGCGTCGGGGGCTGGGGGCCTGGTTGGCGCGCCTCGTCCTGCGCGGCTTCTCGCTCCTGTATGGGGGGGTGGTCCGCCTGCGTCTGCGGGCGTTCCGTCAGCGCTGGAAACAGCAGAGCCACCTCGGGACGATGGTCATCAGCATCGGAAACCTGACGGTGGGCGGGACCGGCAAGACGCCGGTGGTGGAGTTCCTCGCGCGGACACTCCGGGACCGCGGACGCACGGTGGCCATTCTCAGCCGCGGATACAAGAGCCGGCGGCTCCCGCGGCCCCAGGAGTGGGAGGGGCTCGAGGCCGGCCAACGCGAAGCCATGCCCAAAATCGTCAGCGACGGGCGCCGGGTGCTCCTCGAGGCGCCCTTCGCGGGCGACGAGCCGTTCATGCTGGCCAAGAACCTTCCCGGGGTGCGGGTGGTGGTGGACAAGGACCGCGTGAAAGCGGGCCGTTTCGCGGTGGGCCGGCTGGGGGCCGACACCCTCATCCTCGACGACGGCCTGCAATACCTGCGGCTCGACCACGAATACGATCTCGTCCTGGTCGACCAGAGCGCGCCCTTTGGCACGAGGGCGCTTCTTCCGCGGGGGACGCTGCGCGAACCGCCCCGCAACCTCTGCCGGGCCAGCCACATCATGCTCACCAAATGCCATGGGGCCACCGACCCGGAGCTGCTGGCCCGCCTGAAAAAGCACAATCCGACCGCGGAGGTCATCGAGACCACCCACGCCCCGCAATACCTCGAGCGGGTCTTCGGCGGGGGGCGGCTGGCCCTCGAACAACTGCGGGGCCGCTACGTCGCCGCCATCAGCGGGATCGCGGTTCCTGAAAGTTTCGAGGCGCTCCTCGACAAGCTGGGCGCCAACGTGGAATTCCACCGCACCTTTGCCGATCACCACGCCTTCTCGCAGCGGGAGGTGGATCGCTTCATGACGCGCTGCATCGAGCGGGACATCGAGTTCATCGTCACCACCGAGAAGGATGCGGTGCGTTTTCCCCGGCCCGCCGAGCTGGACCTCCCGGTTTATTTTCTGCGGATCGAGATCGAAGTGCTCCGCGGCCAAGCCGCCTGGGACGGCTTCATCGAGCGCGTGGCGGCTCCGCGGGTCCGCCCGCCGGCGGCCTCCGCCGGGGAGCGTTTGCTCCTCGATCCGATAGGTTCTTGAGCCCGGCCTCCGTCCCGGCTATGATCCCGCAAGACCGGAGCGTGGGATGTCAGGAGAATTGCAGGAAACAGAGTGGATCGTCAAACAGGCTCCGGAGGGCTACTCGCCCGGAGACGGCCCGGGAGGCCTCCCTGCGATCCTGAGGCTCCTTCTCGCCCAGCGGGGATACCTTGACTCCGGCGCGGTCCAGTCCTTCCTGCGGCCCCAGCTCAGGGAATTGAGCGATCCGTTCGAGCTCCCTGAGATGCGACCGGCGGTGGACCGGATTCTGCGCGCCGCCGACGCCGGGGAGACGGTGTGCATTTTCGGCGATTACGACGTCGACGGCGTGACCTCGATCACGATCCTGCGGTGGATCTTGCGGGCTTACGGGCTTGATCCGCAGTCGTTCATTCCGATTCGCGGCGAGGAGGGCTACGGGCTCAGCGAGGCCGCGCTGGAGCGTTGCCTCGACTCGGCGGAGCGTCCCTCGCTGCTGATCGCGGTGGATTGCGGGACGGCCTCCGGCGCCCCGATCGAGCGGCTCCAGAACGAGGGGATCGACGTCATCGTGGTGGATCACCACGAGCTGCCGGCGGCGGGAAGGCCCCCGGCGCTGGCGGTGGTGAACCCGAAGCTCGGGGAGGATTTCGGGTACCTGTGTTCGGCGGGGGTGGTCTTCAAGCTCGCCCACGCCCTGCTCAAGACGCGTGCCCGCCCGGCGGTGGACCTGAAGGATCTGCTCGACCTGGTGGCGGTGGCCACCATCGCGGACATCGTGCCGCTGGTGGGTGAGAACCGGCTCATGGTGCGGCACGGGCTGAAACGCCTTCCGAAGACGCTGAACCATGGTCTGCGGGCGCTGATGGAGGTTTCCGGCATGAACGGCCATGCCTCGAGTGCGGACGTCGGCTTCCGCATCGGGCCGCGGCTCAATGCCGCCGGACGGATGGACGCCCCGCAGGACGCCCTCGCCGCCCTCACGGCCGACTCCCGGAAGGCGGCCCGGGCCTTGGCCTCCCTCCTCGACGGATACAACCGCCAACGCCAGAAGCTCGAAGAGCGGATCTTCAACGAAGCCATGGAGGAGCTTGAAGAGGGATTCGATCCGCAGCGCGATCCCGTCATCGTGGCCGGCTCGCGGGACTGGCACCCGGGGGTGGTCGGGGTGGTGGCCTCGCGGCTCATGAGGTATTTCCACGTCCCCAGCTTCGTGGTGTCGATCGACGGCGACGGACTCGGCAAGGGGAGCGGCCGCAGCATCGAGGGGGTCTCGCTGGTTGCCGCCATCGAGGCCTGCCGCGGCGTGCTGGTGGCCGGGGGCGGCCACCACATGGCGGCCGGGATCAGCGTCAGGGAGGAGCGGCTCGCGGATTTCAGGGAGGCCTTCCGATCCTACGTCCTCGATAGTACCAGCCCCGAGCAGCGGAGGCCGCGTCTTTACATAGACGTCGAGGTGCCCTTCGGCGACCTGTCGCTCGAGTTCCTCAACCGCTACGAGCTTCTGCAGCCGTTCGGGGCGGGCAACCCGCAGCCGCTCTTCATGTCGCGCGAGGTCTGGCTGAGCGGTCCGCCCCGGCGCCTGAAGAACCGCCATCTGCGTCTCGCGCTCCGGCAGGGCCTTCACGAGCGGGACGCCATGTTTTTCGGCGCCGGAAGGCGGGCCTTGCCCGATCCGCCGTGGGACGTGGCGTTCACCATCGACCGCAATGTCTTCCGCGGCCGCACCTCGCTGCAAATGTGCGTGCGGGACATCCGCCGCGCCCGGTGAGACCCGCTTCATGAGCGCCTGGCCGGTCTCCTCCCCGCTCGCCGTGCTCGGCGAGATCGCCGCCCCGAAGGAGGTCATGGCCCTCGAGGCGGCCGGCCTGCGGACGATCGGCGACCTGCTGGACTGGTTCCCGCGCCGCTACGAGGACCGTCGTCGTTTCGACGCCTTTCCGGCGCAGGCCGCCGCGGAGGCCGTCTGCCTGCGCGGGACGGTGGTGGACGCGGTCCGCCGGCGCCTCGGCGGGCGCCGGTCGTTTTACGAGGCCGTCATCCAGGAAGGCGGCGGGGGAATCCTCACCTCGAACCGGGTCACCTGCCGCTGGTTCAACATGCCCTACATCCATCGCATGCTGGCGGCGGGCCACGAGGTGGTGCTTTACGGCAAACCGAAGGAGCAGTCCGGGCGGCTCCTCATCGACCATCCCGAGTTCGAGGTGGTGCGCGACGACGGCGCGGACGGCCCCTCGCTTCACCTCGAACGGATCGTCCCGATCTATCCCTCGGCCGGGGGCGTGTCCCAACGGCGGCTGCGGGAGATGATCCACGCCGCGCTGGAACGCCTCGATCCGGCGGGCGTGCAGGCCCCGTGCGAGCTTGATCCCGCCCGCTCGAGGGACGAGACCCTGCGAGCGGTCCATTTTCCTGCCACCGCCGGGGAGGCCGCCGAGGCCCGGCGCTACTTCGCGAAGGAGGAGTTCTTTTTGCTCCAGCTGAACGTCCTCTGGCGCCGGCGTCTGTACCGCGGGCAACAGGGGCGGCGGCAGGGCGCCCGCACCGCCCTCCTGAAGGCCTTTTATCAGAGCCTTCCCTTCGATCTCACCGCGGCTCAGAAGCGGAGCGTGAAGGAGGTGGCGGTTGACATGCGCCGGGAGTTTCCCATGAACCGTCTGCTCCAGGGGGACGTGGGAAGCGGCAAGACGTTCGTGGCGATGTGCGCCATGCTGTTGGCGGTGGAATCCGGAGCGCAGGCCGCCCTGATGGCGCCCACCCAGATCCTCGCCGAACAGCACTACCTGACCTTCCGCAAATGGCTCGCTCCGCTCGGCCTGCGCATCACCCTCGTCACCGGTGCGAGGGAAGAAAGCGGCCACCTCGAACTCGAAGGCTCGCCCCAGATCGTGATCGGCACCCATGCCCTGATCTACGAACGCGTCGAGTTCCGCGACCTCGGGCTGGTCGTCATCGACGAGCAACACAAGTTCGGGGTGACCCAGCGCGGGCGCCTCGTCCGGCGGGGGATCATGCCGGATGTGCTGGTGATGACCGCCACCCCCATCCCGCGCACCCTGACCCTCACCATCTACGGCGACCTCGACGTCTCGGTCCTCGACGAGCTGCCGGCCGGGCGGGGCCGGATCGTGACCGCCCTGCGCGTCAAGCCGAAGGTCTCGGATGTCGCCGGGTTCGTCAGGGCGCAGCTGGCTGAGGGGCGGCAGGCCTACCTCGTCTATCCGCTGGTCGAGGAGAGCGGGGCTGTCAAGGCCCGCTCCGCCAGCGGCGAGTTCGAAAAATGGCGTAATCGCCTCAAGGGGTGGGAAGTCGGCCTGTTGCACGGGCAGTTGCGGCCCGAGGAGAAGGAAGAGGTGATGAACCGCTTCCGGGACGGCAGCCTCAAGGCCCTCGTGGCCACCACCGTGGTCGAGGTCGGGGTGGATGTCCCCAACGCCAACCTCATGGTCGTTCACCACGCCGAACGCTTCGGCCTCGCCCAGTTGCACCAGCTCCGCGGCCGCATCGGACGCGGCGCCCACAAGAGCTACTGCATCCTCCTCACCGACGGCCGCAACCGGGAATCCCTCGACAAACTCCGCGTTCTCGAACAGACCAACGACGGCTTCCGCATCGCCGAGGAGGACCTCCGCCTCCGCGGCCCCGGCGAGGTCCTCGGCACCGCCCAGAGCGGCATGGCCGGCCTCCGCTTCGTCGAATACCTCGCCGACACCAACCTCGTCCGCGAAGCCCGGCAGCTCGCCGAACAAATGTTGCAACGCGATCCCGATCTGCGGAACCACCCCGCCCTGCGCGAGTGCATCCGCCCCGCGGGCGACCCGGCCGCCGGAACCCAGGCCACGTAGCGAACGTTCAACCACGAAACACGCTGCCGGCCGGCCCGGCCCTGCCGCTGCCCGGCATCATGGTTATCCGGAAGGTCATCGGAGCGCCCATGACACTGGTGTTCCCGAGCCTTTCATGCAGCGTGCCCAACGGGGCATTCAAGGTGACAACCCACTCACAGGAAACGGACTTGCAGCACGAGCACAGCCAGAAGACTTCGGCCTGCTGGCCGCACCCGATCCGGACCTCGCCGCCATCGAAGACAGGCAGGAGCGGATCTCGAAACGCCAGTCCGAATTGCAGGATCTGATCGTGAAGCAACTCTTGAAGGAAAAACAGACGCTGACCGAAGAGCAGCAGAAACAGCTCTTCAATACGCTGCGCAGACATCAGAACTGCCCCCACGGCCCCGGATCGGGCCGCCGCGGACCGGGCCCGCGCCGGCATGGCGGAGCCGGGCACCGCCGCGGTCACTGACGAGAAACCGACCTGCGCCCATGAAACGACTTCTCCTGTTCGCAACCGAGCCCGCCACGTGCCGCCCGCCCGCCCGCGATTCCCGGCTTCGAAACCGAAAAAGGGGTCAGGATTAGAGCCGGGAGTCCCGAGTTGACCCGGGCGGTGGCCCGACTAGAATCGGTGCATGCCATTGGTGAGTATTCCAGCCCACCATGACGGAGCGCAGGTGCTGCTCGACGAGGTGATCGCAGCGGATGACGATGAATTTCTGGGACAGCGGTCTCGAGGTTGCGTTGCGGAGAAATAAAGGGCCCATCCGGGGCGCCTTGGCAGATGAAGATCGATCACGAGTTGTCCTTGGGGCTCCTGCGGCCGGCGCTGGAACGGTTTTGGGAGCTGTCGGGGCGGAAGATCCGGGTTTTGGCGGAGCGTTATGATGCGGGGCAGGGTTCTCCGGTCTTCACGGTGGGTGGAGTGTACGGGAGCCGGGGCTGGACCGAGTGGACGCAGGGGTTTCAGTTCGGGTCGGCGTTTCTGCAGTATGACGCGACGGGCGAGCAGTGGTTCCTCGACCATGCGCGGCGGGAGACGGTGGGGAGGATGGCGCCGCATGTGAGCCACGTGGGGGTGCATGATCACGGATTCAACAACGTCAGCACTTACGGCAACTGGCTGCGGTTGATCCGCGAGGGGCGGGTTGGGGACGAGGGCGGCTGGGGGGCGTTTTGCGAGCTGGCGCTGAAGGTTTCGGGGGCGGTGCAGGCGAGCCGGTGGACGGCGGCCGAGGAGGGGGGATTCGTTTACTCCTTCAACGGCCCCCATAGTCTGTTTGTCGACACGATCCGGAGCTGCCGGGCGTTGATGATCGCACACGGGCTGGGGCACGTGCTGATGGCGGAGGACGACCGGGCGGTGAGCCTGTTGGAGCGGGCTTTGCGGCATATCGACTCGACCGCGAAGTTCTCCGTTTACTATGGCGAGGGGCGGGACGCGTATGACGAGTGGGGCCGGGTGGCGCACGAGAGCATCTTCAACGTCAACGACGGACGCTACCGGTGCCCGAACTCCCAGCAGGGATTCAGCGGTTTCACGACCTGGACGCGGGGGCTGGCGTGGGCGATGCTCGGTTTCGCGGAGGAGCTGGAATTCCTTGCGCGGCTCGACGACCGGGAGTTGGATCCGCTGGGGGGGCGCGGGAGGTGGCGCGCCATGATGTTGAAGGCGGCCCGCGCCACGTGCGACTGGTTCATCGAGAACACGGCGGCGGACGGGATTCCGTATTGGGACGGCGGGGCGCCGGGGCTGGCGGCGCTGGGCGGCTATCGCGAGCGGCCGGCGGAGCCGTTCAACGCTTACGAGCCGGTGGACAGCTCGGCGGCGGCGATCGGCGCGCAGGGGCTGCTGCGGCTGGGGCGCTTCCTCGGGGCGGAGACTCCGGAGGGCGGGCGCTACCGGCAGGCGGGGTTGACGGTGCTGCGCACGCTTCTGGGGGATGCCTATCTGAGCGTCGCCGACGACCATCAGGGGCTTCTGCTCCATTCATTGTATCATCGTCCGAACGGCTGGGATCACGTTCCGGAAGGGCGCCGGGTTCCGTGCGGCGAGTCGAGCATGTGGGGCGACTATCATCTGCGGGAAGCGGCGCTGCTGGCGCAACGGATGCTCGCGGACGGCAAGTATCTCACCTTCTTCGGGTGCCTCGAATGAAAGAAGCGATCCAGCCCGCCGGGCTCACCCGCCTGTGCGTGCACACCGTGACCACCAAGCCGTGGGGCGTCGAGGAAGCGGCCGGGCGTTACGCCGCGGCGGGCGTGAAGGGGATCACGGTGTGGAGGCAGGCGTTGGACGGACGTGACGCGGGTGCAGTGGGCGGAATGCTGCGCGCTCACGGGTTGGAGGTGGTGTCGCTGTGCCGGGGCGGATTTTTCGCGGCCCCCGACGAGGCGGGGCGGCAGCGGGCGATCGACGACAATCTGGCGGCGATCGGGGAGGCGGAGGCGTTGGGCGCGCCGCTGTTGGTGCTGGTGTGCGGGGCGGTCCCGGGGCTGCCGCTCGAGGAGGCCCGGGGGCAGATCCGGGGCGGGATCGAGGCGGTCCTGCCGGCGGCGGTCGAGGCCGGGGTGCGGTTGGCGATCGAACCGCTGCACCCGATGTATGCGGACGACCGTTCCGCGATCAACACCCTTGCGCAGGCCAACGAGGTTGCGGAGGCGATCGGTTCGGAGTTCGTCGGGGTGGCGGTGGATGTTTATCATTTGTGGTGGGACCCGGATCTGGAGAGGGAGATTCAGCGGTGCGCGCGCTCGGGGAGCCTTCTGGCGTTTCACGTGTGCGATTGGAAGACGCCGACGGTTGACCTGCTCAACGACCGCGGGCTGATGGGCGAGGGGTGTATTCCGCTCCGGCAGATCCGGTCGTGGGTGGAGGCAGCCGGATTCCGCGGGTTCAACGAAGTGGAGATCTTCTCCGAGCGCTATTGGGCGCAGGACCAGCAGGAGTTTCTGGAGCGCATCGTGGAGGCCTATCAGAAATACGTGTAAGGGCGCTGGAAATGAGTTAACAAACAGCGGGAACGAATCATGAAGCAGCATCGGGTGGGAATCATCATGAACGGCGTGACCGGGCGCATGGGCACGAACCAGCACCTGTTGCGATCGATTTGCGCCATCATCGAGCAGGGAGGGGTCGTGACCGGCGGCGGGGAGACGATCATGCCCGATCCGGTGCTGGTGGGTCGAAACCATGCCAAGCTGGAGCGGTTGGCGGAACGTTCCGGGATCCGGGAGACCTCGACCGACCTCGAGGCGGTTCTTCGGAGCGACGACTATCATGTTTATTTCGACGCGCAGACCACGGCGCGGCGGGCGGAGGCGGTGCGCCGGGCGGCGCAGGCCGGGAAGCACGTCTACTGCGAGAAGCCGGTGGCGGTCGACACCGCCACCGCGATCGAGCTTCATCGGATCTGTGAAGACGCGGGGGTGAAGCACGGGGTGGTGCTGGACAAGCTCTGGCTGCCGGGAATGGTGAAGTTGCGGCGGCTCATCGAGCAGGGGTTCTTCGGCGGCATCCATTCCGTGAAGGGGGATTTCGGATACTGGGTGTTCGAGGGCCGGACGATCCCCGCCCAGCGGCCCTCGTGGAACTACCGCAAGGAGGAGGGCGGAGGGATCATCGTCGACATGATGTGCCATTGGCGGTATGTGCTGGACCACCTGTTCGGCAAGGTGAAGGCGGTGAACTGCCTCGGCGCCACCCACATCCCGGAACGCTGGGACGAGCAAGGCCGGCGATACAAGGCCACCGCGGACGACGCGGCCTACGCCACCTTCGAAATCGAGGGAGGAATCGTGGCGCAATTCAACTGTTCATGGTGCACGCGCGTGCGGCGCGACGACCTCCTGACGGTGCAGGTGGACGGCGGCCAGGGCTCGGCGGTGGCGGGTCTGCGGGACTGCTGGATCCAGCCCTACGGGGCCACCCCGAAGCCGGTTTGGAATCCGGACCTCCCGCAGCCGATCCGGTTTTTCGAGAGCTGGCAGAGACTGCCTGAGCAGGAGGACCACGACAACGCCTTCAGGGCACAGTGGGAGTTGTTCCTTGAACACATCGTTTGCGGAACGCCGTTTCCATGGAACCTGAAGGAAGGCGCCAAGGGAGTGCAGCTCGCGGAGTTGGGGATCGAGAGCTGGAAGCAGCGCCGGTGGGTCGAGGTGCCGGAGCTGGAGGAACGATGATCTGAAACGCAAGCGATGGACTCGGGAAAGACGGCATTGGTGACCGGAGGCTCGCGCGGCATCGGCTACGGGATCGCAACGTGCCTCGCGCGGGACGGATGGAACCTGCTGGTCAACGGAATGCGCTCCGAGGCGGAGGCGGGGGCGTCGCTCGGGGCGCTGCGGGATCTCGGCGCGGAGGTACATTACCTGCGCGGCGACATCGGCAGCGAGGAAGGGCGGGCTGCGATCATCGGCGGCGTTCGCGCCGTGGCCCGGCCGGCGCTCGGGTTGCTGGTCAATAACGCTGGGATGGCGCCGAGAGTGCGGCTCGACCTGCTCGACATGACCGAGGAGAGCTACGACGAGGTGCTGGACACCAACCTGCGGGGGCCCGTGTTTCTCACCCGTGATCTGGCAAAGGACATGATTCGGGCCCGGAGGGACGATCCGGCCTTCGAGGCGGCCGTCGTCAACATCACCTCCATCTCAGCAGCGGTGGCGAGTGTCAACCGAAGCGAGTACTGCATCGCCAAGGCGGGACTCTCGATGATGAGCCGGCTCTTCGCGGTGCGGCTCGGGGCGGAAGGCATCCCGGTCTACGAGGTGCGCCCCGGCGTGACGCGCACCGACATGACCGCCGCAGTGGCCGGGAAATACGACCGCCTGATCGCGGACGGCTTGTGCCTCGATCCGCGCTGGGGCGAACCCGGGGACGTCGGCAGGGCGGTGGCCGCCCTCGCCCGCGGGGACTTCCCCTATGCCACCGGCCAAGTCGTCACGGTGGACGGCGGGTTGACGATTCCACGGCTGTAGGGAGAGGGGCTCACACGAAGACACGAAGGCGGGAAAGGGGGTTGGGGGGGGAGCACAGGGGGAGAGGGACAGGTCAGCAGAGTTCTGAGGGGATCGAAGGAGGTTCTTGCGACGGAAGCGTTTAAATGAATCTCACGCTTGCAAGGACATGCGGAAGTGGGCTCAGATGGCAGCAGGGATTCTGGTGGGCGGCGTGTGCCTCGCGGAGGGGGAAGCATATCGCGGCAAGGTCTTCGTAGGGATTGCCGGCGAGGAGGTGGAGCTGCCCCGGGATCGGGGATACGAGGAGACCCGCGGGCTGAAGATCGCGCGGTTGCCGGCCGGCGGGTCGGGACGCGCGGCCGGGCTCAGGGCCGGTGACATTGTTGTGAGTATTGCGGGCCGGCCTTTGGCGGAGGGGGACACCCCGCTGAGCCGCTCGTTTGGCGTGGAGGGGAACAAGGCGCGCCCGGCTGATGTCGTCCCCTGCGTCATCCTGCGCGGCGGGCCGGGCGATCCGATCGAGGGGCGGGCCATGGAAACGGTCGAGATCGAACTCCTGCGGTACCCGCGCACTACGCCCGACGAGCCGCGAGCGCCGTCGAACGCCGTCCTGCGTCCGGATCTCGCGGGCGTGGCGCCGTCCTGCGAGAAGCTCTGCCGGGAGCTGATCGAGGAAGGCGGCATCGCGGGTGACTGCCGCGACTTGATGGACCGGCTCGACCGTTGCGATCAGTTCCCGGACCCGGACCGGCTCCCGATCATCCGCTACGTTCGGCGCGACCCGTTCAAGCTGGAGGCGGTCATTCACTCGGGGGCTTCTTCCCGTGGGGCTGGGCGGCCGGGGCCTTGGGGTTTGTAGACTGCGAATCCCATCAGGTGGGGGTCGCGCAGGGGGAATCCGGGGCCGGGGCTGACGAGGAAATCGAGGGATTCGTCCTCGACGTGGGCGGGGAACGGGCCGAAGCGCGTCCAATCTCCCTGCATCTGGTCCTCCCCGAGCGCCTCGGCGACGAGTTTTTCTTCGAGGTTGAGCCGGAGGGACCGCATTCCTTCCTCCCGGTCTTTTTCTCCCTTGTCTTCGAGGATCCAGACGAAGACCTGATAGTGGTCATTGGGAAGCGGCCATGCCATGACGAGCCGCCCCCCTTTGACGGTTACGCCTGTGGTGAGGACGGCGGCGAGGTCCGGATCAGGAAGGTATCCCGCTGGTTGCTGTTGGGATCGTTTTTGCGTGACTTCGCCTTCCAGCCCCTCGACCCGCAATCCCTTGTATTGCGCGTCCGAATGGGAGAGCCACTTCCGGCCGCCGATCTCGACCGC
>CAYPUM010000076.1:0-11632 GCA_964413545.1 uncultured Roseibacillus sp.
CCCATACCGCAAGCATGGAAACTTTTCAACCGAGCTGTGATCCCTTCCTTTGAACACTCCTCTTCTTGCCAAGAAACATCAGCCCGAGCACCGACAAACCGAGAAGAGTCACCGTCCTGCCCCCATCGGGAAGCACCGCGAGACTCGGGCGGGAATCCATGCCCACAACGGGGAGACCTTCAATCGATCTGCCAGGTAGCAGCATCGATTCCGCCCTGCCCGTATCCCCAGCCTCCGATCGCGGCTCCGCCGCCAAGACACCTCGAGCCTCCTCTCCGCCATCTCCGCCCGCAGCCCCCCATTTCAAAACATTTATGGTCCTCCCGTCACTCTCAGCAAACAACAGAAGCGTCATCGCGCCAATCAAGACGGCACTCGCAGTCTGGCAGAGCGATCCATTCATTCCTGCATTTCAAGGGGGGGTTGAACGGCCTCGAACCCTTCCATTCGAGCCGCAATGACGCGCCGGGTAGTCCGAATACCACTTCGACACTCCAACACAGCACGCTTCGTGCCACCCCGCTTTCCGATAGCTGTAAGCACCTCATAATAAGTCGCTTCTCAGCACCACCGCATTCTCCCAACCCCCGCCCGAACGTCGCCTCTCACGAAGTCCGTAAAGAAATCCGACACTTCGGGCGACTAAAGGATCGCCCCTTATCCCAGTTCATTAATAATCAAGAAAACCCGCCATATCCCGGATCCTTAAACATCCGCTCGACGATCCTTCACAACCTTCGCCGGCACCCCCACCGCCACACTATACTCGCGAATATCCTTCGTCACGACGGCCCCGGACCCGACAATCGAGTCCCTCCCAATCGTGCTCCCATCCTGAACCAATACTCCGGCGCCGAGCCAGCAGTTGTCCCCGATCGTGATACCCTCGATCACTTGGCCCTGCCGCATCACAGGGACGTCGATCCGATCGGATTTGTGATCACCACCGCCAATCACGTAACAATACGCGGCGATCAACACATTCTCCCCGATCCGGACCTCCTTGCCGGACTGGATGAAGCAGTTCATCGCGATGTTTGAATTCGCCCCGATCGACAGGTCCCCGTCCTTGCAGCTGAGGGCCGTGTTCCTGCCAATGATCACGTTGTCGCCGATCTCAATGCCGGCATTGCTCTCCCCCTTCGCGTCGAGCACCACATTGTCATCGATGACCACTCCGCTTCCAAGCCGCACCTTGTGCGGATGACGCACGACCACGTTTCGCCCGATCACCACGTTCTTCCCCACCGAACCGAAGAGCCCCTTCGAACACTTCTTGCGCAGAAGCAGCCCCAGAGCGCCGGGCAGCGGCATCAGGAACAGGGAAAACAGCTCATACTTCAACAAGGCCGTCAACGACCGGGATCCAACCGTGATCTCCTGGTACTTCGCCAGCGCCGGCCTCTTCTCATCGGCCAGCGCCCCCTGCAACTTCGTCAACCCCTCCTCCGTGGAGTACTCCTTTCTCGGATCCATCACAAAATGTTATGCCGCCTTTCTGAGATGAAGATACAGGACGTAACCCTTCGTGAACGGAATCAGAGCGTCCAGCTTTGAATACAACGCCATCACGGGAAACAACGCCTTGTATGCAAGATAGGCCCCCTTGTTCTTCTGCGCGTCCTCCTCCGAGGTCGGCCGGTAGGACAGCTCGATCGCGCTCTCCGCCTCCGACCGCCGCCCCTCCCGCTGATCCCCGCCCTTCCCAGCCTTTCGCTCGTTGACGAAGCTGTAGAGGGCGTTGATTCCCAACTCGAGCGACTCGCTGAAAAACCGCGAGTAGCTGAGCTTCCTGATCTCCTCGTAGCCGCGCCCCTGGAACAATCCGCTCAGGGCCTCCAGTTCGTAACCCTCCCGGAAATGGTCGTATTTCTCCATCGTCAGCCCGACCCAGTTCTTGACCGTGTTCAGGAAAAGCCCCCGACCCACGTGGGGGCTCAGGAACATCAGATCCCCGCCCGGCTTGAGAATGCGGTGAAGCTCGTTGAAGAAGACATCATCATGTTCGATGTGCTCGGGACGGCTCGCCAGGATCACGTCGAAGGACGCATCGGGAAAGGAGAGTTTCTCCGCGTCGACGCACACCACTCCCTCTCCAAGCAGCTCCCGCGCGATGGGCGCCCACTCCTCCCGGAGCGTCGCGGCCGTCCACTCCCCGCCCTTGTCCCTCCGCAGGTAGTAGTTCACCACCCCCTTCTCCGCGCCGATCTCGACGCACCTTTTCCCGCTCGTCTCGGGAAACAGTCTCTTCAGGAGCTCGATCTTCTGGGTCTTCTTGACGGACTTGGAAGCCATGCTCACCTGCCACGGAATTTCCTGCCCGGTCATGATGTTCTTGTCGTGCATAACGTTGTTGTGAATGGCAATCCGCTCCCTCCGCTTCCTCGTCTTCGCACATCCCCGGCCTGCGGCGCCGGCATCCATGGCCTTTCACGTCCGGATTACGGCTCCACCTCCGGCGGCGTCAGGAGAGGCTCGGCGTCAACCCCGGAGGCGGGACCAGGCCTCAGCCCCTCCCTTTCAAGCACCACCACATACATGCTTGAAAACGTCACGCCCCCGTTTCCCCCAAGAACTACAGGACCCTCGGAGAAGTTCTTGATCCACAAGCTGTGCCGAACATCCCCGATGAACACATCGTCTCCCGAATCGGAGTAGCCCGCGAGCCACGCCGGCTTCGCGGCAATCCGGTCGTCATGCGCCACGTAAACCCTGACGTCCTGGTTCACCGAAAAACTCAGGAACGGATCGGATGTGCTGGTCTTGTCATTGTTCGCGGTCTTGATATAAAGCAGGTCATCATACCTCCCCACTCCCTCGATCACCATCGTCCGGTCAATGAAGCTCGGCTCCCCGTTGTGGAGGATCTCCGTTTCGTAGGCCTTTCCCGTTGCGACCCAGAGGTTCGTGATCTCAATGGGCCGGACAAAAACGTAATCCACCCGGCTGTCGGCCGCGATCGTGTTGGGGGTTTGTGCCCGGTCCTTCACGTTGTTCACGGTGATCCTGTACGACACCTCCTCGGCGTGCGCGCTCGTGGTCAGCGTCACCGTCTTCCCGTCGCCCCCCAGAACGGCATTGCTGATCGCTATGCCGTTGTTGATCGCATAATTCCCCGTGTCCGCCGCGGACGCCGGTCCGACCGGTTCGCCATACTCCACCTCGACGCTGGTTTCGCCGGCCGTCCTCACCGAGACAACCGTCGGGCGCGTCGTGTCGACAGGTGTTGTCGCCGACGCCTGATTGCTCTTGACCGATTCAAGGTCCGCTCCGTTGACCGCGCTGACCTCGTAAACATACTGCGTCGCGTCCGCGAGGCCGGTGTCGGAAAACGACGTCTGCAGCGCATCCCCGATATCGACTCCGTCACGGTACACCTTGTACCCGCTGATGCCGCTCTCCGCATCGCTCGAAGCCTCCCACGTCAGGTCCACTTGTGATTCGCTCGCGGCCGCCGCATCCAGACCCGCAGGAGCGCTCGGAGGGGTCTCGTCGGCGGGAGCGTTGAAAACACCCACCGCCACCGCCCAGTCGGAAGACTCCGGAAAGTTGAGGGTGTGGGGCCCCGGCGCAAGGCCGCCGAGCGGGATTTCCTGGTAGACGTTCTTCAGGTTCACCCCCACCGCAGGTTGGCTGCCGTTCATTCCCGAAAGGTCGATTGTCATGGAATCCGCGCCTTCCCTGTAGAACACGTAGCGTTGCGCGTCCGACGATTTCAGACAGTATCCTCCGGTGATGAGGCCGTTCTGCGGCGCCATGCTCAACAGAAACCGGTCGTTCTCATGCCAGAAGGTGTAATGCGTGCGCAATTGCTCCGGATTCGGATATGGCTGCGGGCTGGATGAGAAGAACCCGAAGAACCCCCCCATGCCCCCGGCCATCGCTTCCCACCACAGCAACCGCCTCGTGCCGTCCATATCCAAATTGAACCCACTGCGGAGGTAGGTATGACGCTCTTCGTAGAAATGCGGCCTCGCAAGATCCCCGTTCATGTCCTCAAGGACCTCCCCGTAGTCCTGGGGGCCGCCGCTGGTCGTGCGAAGGGGAACATTCCGGCCGAAGCCGTCGTAGGAATTCATGTTGTGGCCGCCCGAGAGGATCTCGCCTCGCGCCGCCAGAAGATGCTGCCACCCCATCCGTTCGTGAAGGTAGCTTGCCCAGGAATTGACCTGCGATCCGCTCGCCCATTCAAACAGGTCGAACCCATAGCCCATCGTCCAACCCGGCAGCGGGCCAAGCCGCGCCGCAATATACCTCTGCACACGCCGGTCCGCGGTTCCGTTGATGCCGCCGCTCAGGCCGCCGGGCGTCCGGTCATCGTCGCCCCAGGCCCACAAATGGACTCTCCCTCCGCTGGCATACACCGTCGCTATGATCTCTTCCAGGACCTCGAACGACAGCGGGTCCGGATTGCTGCTGCCATGGTCGTTGTATGTGCGCGCGCCAAATTCGAACCAATTGTGGTAAACGAGAATATGAATGATTTCGAACCCATCCTGTTTGGCCTCGTCGAGGTAGGCTTGCGCCCGGGCGGATGCCTGACCGAGATCACTCCCGAACACGTCGAGGTTCGACCGGAAGTTGCCTTCCGTCATGTAAACGTTGAAAAGATAGCCTTTCGTGTCTCCGTTGTTGCCGTATTGCACCGCATACTTGTTCCCCTGATGGCCGAGAAAGCCCTCCTTCTCCCCGTCAGGATTCGGCGTCACGGTTACGGCGCCGCCCAGACCGTCAAGGTCGGGGTCGGAACTCGAGGTGGTGAAAGTCCACACCCCCGTCCGGGTTCCGGTGAACCGGAACTTCCACTGGTTGTTGCCGTCATAAAAAAGCCCGGTGGAAATCTGCTCGCCTCCGCCCTCTCTCGAGAAGACGACGGAGGCGGCCAGATCAAACGGGTTCCCGGAATAGGTGGGGTTCGCCACGCTCCACTCGAGGGTTTCCCAAACCACCCCCGACCGGTCCAGACCGCTCTGGGCGCCGGCGGCGCCCGCCCCCGCCCAAATGCCGATCGCGACGCGCATGATTCGCCCTACTACCGACACTCGCATCGACATCCAAATCCTCCTTGTGTTTGTGGGTGGCTCAAATCGGACGCCTCGCCTCCAAGTCATGGTCACAAACGCTGGCAAAGCCGTTGGAGAGGGAGAGTTGAAGGTGGATTCATATGAGGCGGCAGGACCCTCGATCGTCCCTCGGCAAGAGCATGCCGCCGCCCTGGACAAGAGGCTACGGCATGCGCTTCGCGCCGTCAAGATCACGGACCGAAAAACCCCGGCCCGGCGCGGGAATCCTTCCTTCAGGACTTGTTCCCGGGCGGTTTCCTTGCGAGCCCGAGCCGGTCCATGAGATCATAGAGGGTGGGTCTGCTGATGCCGAGCTCGGCGGAAGCCGCGGTGACCTTTCCGTGGTGTCTCCTGAGAACCCGTTCGACAAGCTCGCGTTCCATCTCCTCGCGCGCTTCCTTCAGCGTTTTCCGGGCGGCGGGTTTCGGCCCCGGCGCCAGCTCGAGATCCTGCACGGTAATCCGCTTGCCATCCGTCATGATGACGGCGCGCTGAACACGGTTCTGAAGTTCCCGAACGTTGCCGGGCCAGGGATAGGCCTCAATCGCTGCTTCCGCTTCGCGGTCAAAGGTGAGATGCCGCTGCCCGTTCTGTTCGTCGAACCGGGTGAGAAAATCCCTCGCGAGGAGCAGGATGTCCTCGCCGCGTTCGCGAAGGGCCGGAAGCCGGCAAATCACCACCGCAAGCCGGAAGTAGAGATCCTCTCGAAACGACCCTTCGCGGGTCGCGGCGTCAAGGTCGATATTGGTGGCCGCCACGATGCGAGTGTCGATCTCCAGTTCCTCGCGGCCGCCCACCCGTTGGATTCGTCGCTCCTGGAGAAAGCGCAGCAGTTTGATTTGCACCGGGGCGGGGAGGTCGCCGATCTCGTCAAGGAAGAGGGTGCCTGCCGACGCCGTTTCCACCAGCCCCCGCCGCTGCGCATGGGCCCCGGTGAAGGCGCCTTTCTCATGACCGAAGAGTTCGCTCTCGATCAGGTTTTGCGGGATGGCGCTGCAATTGAGGGCGACGAACGGCTTCTTTCTGCGAACACTCTGCCTGTGAATGGCCTTCGCTACCATCTCCTTGCCCGTTCCACTCTCACCGAGGATCAGGACCGGAACATTCACCGCGGCCACCTTCCTGATGGTTGCAAAAACCCTCTGCATCGCGGGGCTGGCGCCCAGAATGCCCTCGAAGATGTCGACCCGCTCGCCCTGCTTCATTTCCCGGTACTCGCGCTCGAGTTCCGCGACATAAACGCAGCGTTGCAGGAGGAAGCGCAGGGCGTCCATGTCCACCGGCTTGGTGTGGAAATCGTAGGCGCCCTCGCCCACCGCACGCCGGGCATTCTCCGCCTCGTTCTGCCCGGAAATGACGATGATCTTGGCGGAGCGGTCGAGTTCGAGGAAACCGGCGAGAGTTGCCATGCCCTCCTCGGCGTCGTTCGGCCGCGGCGGCAGACCGAGATCAAGGAGGGTGACTACCGGTTTGACTTCCTGAAACCGCGCCATGGCCCCGTCCCGGTCTTCCGCAACCGCAACCTCAAACTGGTCCGCCAGGGCCCATTTCATCTGGGTGCGGATCTCCTCGTCATCATCAACAATCAGCAATCGGTGCTTCATAATGTCTCCCTCGAAGCGCTCTCTCGGCGTTATTATACGAACTCCCGGCCCGGTTCCCCAGCAAAACATCGCGCCGGCTCGTTCTGTCCGGGGTCTCATGTCTGCGGATCCTTGGCGGGGCCCGGAGCATCGGGGCCGGCAGCGGGCAACGCGATGCGGAACCGCGTCCCGGCGCCGGGCTCGCTTTCGACCTCCATCACTCCGCGATGGGCTTCAACGATGGCCTTCGACTGAAACATGCCAATCCCCATGCCCTTGCTCTTGGTCGAACAGAACGGGCGGAAGAGAGAACTTCTGACGAACTCCCGGCTCATCCCCTTTCCGTTGTCCGCCACCTCGATAAGAACGCCCCCGTCGCGCGCGGTGGTCGTCACCCGAATCCAGCCATTTTCCCCGAGGGCCTCCGAGGCGTTCACCACGAGGTTGGTGAGCACGCTCCGGATCAGGTTCTGATCGACCCGGATTGTGGGCAGGGGACGAAGGTCGCGCACAACCTCATGTTTCTCGCTGAGCTCCTTCAACCCATTCAGGGTCTCGTCCACCAACTGGTTCAGATCACATGGACTGAGTTCGGGTTGCAGGGTGGCGCGAAGGGTCCCAAGGTGAAAGACCAGGTGGTTGATGCGGTCCACGGTGCGCCGCACCGCCCGCAGGGCGTCTTTCCGGAATTCGGGATCATCGAAATGAGCCGGGGCATTCTGAAGCATCAGGCCAAGGCTGTTGGCGGCGTTCTTCAAATCATGCACGAAGAACGTCGACATGGTCTGAAAGGCTTCCATCTCACGCGATCGCATCTGCTCCGCGGTCAGGCGGAGGTTCAGCAACCCCGCCGCAAGCTGGTCTCCAAGGCAGCAGAGCAGGTCCCGCTCCTCATGGGAGAACGACATCCCCTTGACCCGGTCCGCCAGAACCAGCACGCCGAGGAGGCGCCCCGCCGCGCGAAGCGACAGACCGAGGCGGCATCCTCCGTGTGCAAACTGGCTCGGGCAGGCTTTCCGCAGTTCCGTCCCCCATTCCTTGCGGAGACTTTCCAGCTCGAACGGTTGCCCGATCCGCAGAAGCCCATCGCGCATCTCGGCGGTCACGGCCACCCCCGACTCGTGGTCCAGCGCAGCCGATTTCCCGTCGTATGTCGATACAGCGAGCGTCAGACGTTGATCGTCGTCGTCGAGCAGCAAGACCCGGATCGTCAACACCTCGAAGGAGGTCGAGATCAGCTCCGACGAAATCCGGCACAGGGTCTCCCGGTCCATGACCCCGGAAGTCCTCCGCGTGAAGTCCGTCCAGATGGCCCGCGAATCGTGTTCCGGCCGCCGGAAATGCCGCGTGATCATCCGCTGCACGCCGCTCCGAAAACGGTCCGAGAGAAGCAGGATCGCCAATCCCGCCACGCCCGTCAGGATCACGAACGACTGGGCCGGAAAACCCTCCGGCGTCCCGAGCGCCGCCACCACCTGCGCCAGCACCCCGACCACCAGCAGATAGCCGCCCACCAGCACAACCGTGATCGACCCCTGCAGGATCGTCCGCGACGGATAGATGTCGAGGTCCCCGAACCCCTTCCGCACATAGGCCACCGCCATCAATCCGCATCCGACGAGAAGCGCCAGCGCCTCAAGCGTCGTCATGACCGGGTTGAATGATGAGAAAAGAAGGGCCTGGCTCAGCGTGTAGACACGAACCCCAAGAATCAGCCCCACTCCAAGATACAGATATTTGATCCGCCAGCGCACGGTTCCCACCGAGGCACGGAAGGTCTTCTCGAGATTGCCAAGAACCAGGATATACGCCACCAGCAAGATGGTGTTGACGAGCTTCGCCGGAGGACCAAAACGGACCAGCACAACATTGTCAAACCCCTCGACCGGGGCAAGGAGCACCAACTCCGAACGCCAACCGGCCGCCACCACGGGCGGGGCAAGGGCAACCAGAACCAGCACCGCGATCCAACGCCAGAGGAACTCGCGGGCATTGCCACGACAGTAAAGGAGACTGAAACAAAGCCAGCTGCCCGGAAGAAGAGACTTCGCAAGCCATTGCCACCTCAACCCGCTGGCCTGCCCCTCCGGCGTGGATGCCTCAAGCACCCGCATCCCCAGCGTGGCATCGACCGCCAGCACCGCCATCCCCGCAAGGAAGCACCAGCTCGCAACCGCGTTCCATTTCCGGACCACCGCCAGAACTCCCAGCAGCAGGGCGCCCGTCGCTGAAACCGAATGAATGACGAGTTCAACCGTCATGGTCAAGCACACCCCTCAAGGATATGGGATTATCCCGCTCCCCCCTCGAATGAAGCCGGGAAATCTGACAAGATTGCCTTCAGAAAGTTGTTGCATCTCGCGGACGCGGGAGGAAAGTCAGGCATGCAAGATCCCGCAGCCAAGGATCTTTGCTCCGCAACCACCGCTCCCGAACCACTGTTCGCGGGGATTTTTGCCGCCATCATGCTCGCCGCGGCGCCCGCTCTTCCCGCCCCCGCCGGCACGAAGGCCAGCGTGAGGTTGACATGGGATCCCAACCCGGAATTCAACCTCACCGGATACCGTGTTCATTATGGACCGGATAGCCGCACCTACCTTGAGACGCTCGACGCGGGGACCCGGTCCTCCACCCAGTTGACCTCCCTGACGCCGGGGGAAACCTATTATTGTGTCATTACAGCCGTCAACACGCTTGGACTCGAGAGCGACTATTCCAACGAGATCTCGTTTTCGATTCCTCCCAGACCCGCTTCGCCGCTCCTGCAGGCCCCGGTCGTTCCGCAAACTCCGAGCGGACAGAGCGGTAGCGCACAACTCAGTTGGACTCTCAGCGAGGAGCCCCACATCGCGGGTTATCGCTTGCACTACGGTCCCACTGCTGGCGAATTCCCATCCAAGTCGCTCGATGTCGACGATCAAACCTCCGTCGAACTTGCCGGTCTTGTGCCGGGGGAAACCTACATCTGTGCCGTGACCGCTTACAACAGCTACGGCACCGAGAGCGACTACTCGAATCAGGTCTCGTTCACCGTCCCCTTCCCGCCGGAAGGCCCCGAACTCTTGAAGGCCTTCGTGCACGGCCTCGACCCGGATTCAACATCCCGGACGCCGGTCTTGTTCCCGGATACAATAAGCATCGACGGCGTTGATTACGCGGCAATACGATACCGAATGAGAGCCACTTCGCTGTCCCGGGTCAGGGTGGTGGTGGAACGCAGCCTCGATCTGAGGGACCCTCAGGGCTGGCACTCCGGCCACACCATTCTGGAGGATGTCAGGGCTTCCGCGGACACCCCCGGGATGATCGAGTTCGTCGCCCGCTCCGTCAGCCGTCGCTCCAAAGAGCGCCGGGAGTTCTTCCGCCTGCGTTATGAATCCCTCGCCCCCGTTCCTGAACAGAACTCCCTGCAATTCCTCCTCCTTTCGGACCTCGACCGGCTCACTACCCTGAAAGCATACGCCCACGCCATCGATCCCGATTCCTCGTTGCGGCTCCCCGTCTTGATTCCGGAGACCATCGAGATCATGGGAAGGCAGTACGCCGGCGTTCGCTACCGGGTGAGGGAATCCGCTCTCGACCAGGTCCGGGTGATTGTCGAACGCAGCACCGATCTGAGGAATCCAAACGGATGGCGCTCCAAGGACGCCGTCCTCGCGGACGCCCGCACTCCCCCCGATGCGCTTGGAACGATCGAATTCCTGAGTCGCTCCATGACGCCGCTCAGCGAGAGCCCTCGGGAGTTCTTCCGGCTTCGGTACGAGTTCCTTTCCCCACCCCCGCCCGAAAGCGCCGTGGCGCCGTCCGGCCCGCTGGCGGGCTCCGACCAGATCACTACTCTGGGTGCTTACGTTCATGGGCTCGAACCCGGGATTGCATCCCACGATCAAGTCTCGTTTCCGGAGACGATCGAGATCGACGGGGTTTCCTACCGCGGAATTGGCTACCGCGTCATGACCTCCTCGCTCTCACGCGCGAGGGTCGTGGTGGAACGCAGTTCCGATCCGAGCGATCCCAACGGTTGGGAACGGGGACAAACCGTCCTTTCCCACGTCGACCTCCCCCCCGAAGCGCCCGGAATGCTCGAATTCGTGGTGCGATCCAAGACCCCGACCAGCGAATCCCCGGCCGATTATTTCAGGCTGCGCTACGAGCTGCTGGGCCCCGCCCCCGACGGGACCACCCTGCAGCAGCTTGCCCCGGATCTGAATCCCGAAGAATATGCGTCCCTGCGAGCGTTCGTTCACGGCCTCGATCCCGATTCCGGCTCTTCTGAAAGGGTCCTGTCCCCCGAGATCGTCCAAGACAATGGCGCCGCCTCCTTCGGATTCCGTTACCGCCTGAGAGTCCCCTCGCTTTCGCATGTTGAGGTGGTTGTCGAACGCAGCCTCGATCTGACCGATCCGCTCGGTTGGCGCCCCGCGCCGGCGGTTGTCACGGATCTCGGAACCGTTCCAGACCAGCCCGATATGCTTGAGTATGTTCTGCGATCAGCTTCGCCGGTCTCCGGACATCCGAACGCCTTCTATCGTCTGCGTTATCAGCTCCTTACCGTTCAGGAGCCGCCTCACTAGAAGCCATCTCAAGCCCTCGTCGGGGCCGCCTGCTTCTTCTTCTCCCCGACGCGGTCCGCTGCCTCCCCTTGCGCTTTCTGCTCGTTCCTCCGCAACCACGCAAGCAGCGCAAACAGCGGAACCAGCGAAAGACCGAAGAAGAGCGGCCCCCCTTGCCGATGCACCCAACTGTCGATCATCTGCGGCCCCTTGTGCACGCAGAGCATGCCTATCACCACCACCCGCAATCCGTTCCGCAGGATTCCCAACGGTATCACCGCCGCCACAAGCAGCACACGACGCCAGTTCGTGCCAAGAAACAGGTAAGAGGCCAGCACGGCAGTGATGAAGAGCACCCACGAGGATCGAATCCCGCTGCACTGCTGCGCCACCTCGAGCGCATCAGCGATCACGCCGACAGGCTGGGCGTCAG
>CAYPUM010000077.1:0-11438 GCA_964413545.1 uncultured Roseibacillus sp.
GGAACCGGGTTGGAAGCCCCGGCGCCGGAAGCCGCGGCCGATTCCGAGGGGCTGAGGCTGATCCGCGAGATGCGGGAACGCACGGACCGCATCCGTCTCGAGGTGGGCAAGGTGATCGTGGGGCAGCGCGAGGTGCTGGACCAGGTGCTGATGTGCCTTGTGGCGAACGGACACGCGCTCCTGATCGGCCTGCCGGGGATGGCGAAGACGCTCCTCGTGCGCACCGTGGCGCAGGTTCTTGATCTGAAGTTCAAGCGGGTGCAGTTCACGCCGGACCTGATGCCGACCGACATCATCGGGACGGACGTGCTGGAGACGAACCAGACCACCCGGCAGAAGGAGTTTCGTTTTCTGCCTGGTCCGGTCTTCTGCAACCTCCTGCTGGCGGATGAGATCAATCGGACTCCGCCCAAGACGCAGGCCGCCCTCCTCGAAGCGATGCAGGAAAAGATGGTGACCGCCGGAACCGAAACCTACACGCTCGAAGAGCCGTTCTTCGTGCTGGCCACTCAGAACCCGATCGAGCAGGAGGGCACTTACCCGCTCCCCGAGGCGCAGCTCGACCGGTTCATGTTCAACATCCTGATCGACTACCCCGCCCCCCACGAGGAGGAGGAGATCCTGCGGGCGACCACCGGCGGGAAGCCGCCCGATCCCACGAAGGTGCTGACCCGGGAGGAGATTCTGCAGCTCCAGGAGTATGTCCGCAAGATCCCGGTCTCGGATCATGTCATCAAGTATGTGACGCGGCTCGTCGGGGCGACCCGGCCGGTGAACGAGGACGCCCCGCAGGTGACGAAGGATTACGTTTCGACCGGGGCGGGTCCGCGGGCCGGGCAGTACCTGATCCTTGCGGCCAAGGCGACCGCCATCCTTGAAGGGCGCATTCACGTGGCGTGCAGCGACATCCGCCGCGCCGCCCTGCCGGTCCTCCGCCACCGCATCCTCACCAACTTCGCCGCCGACTCGGAGGGGATGAGTTCCTCGGAGATCATCAAGCAGCTCGTCCAGGACACCCCCGAACCCGGCGCCGAGGACTACCCGCCGCCGGGGGAGAGGAGCGAAAAGGAAAAGACGGTGGGCCGAATGTAGGGGAGGGGCTCACACGAAGGCATGAAGGGGGAAAAGGATTCGCCCGAGCTTTATGGCGGGGTGAGCACCGTTTCGCGCTCCGAGTGGTCCATCTTTCTCCCCTTCGTGCCTTTGTGTGAGCCCTCTCCGGTCCCGCGGCGTGAGGTTTCGCGTGCGAGGACGCGGGGCCGCGCGTCACTTGCTAAAAATCCGAACCGCCGTCCCGCTGGTTGTCGGAGGGCAACTCCAACACGAAACAGGCGCCGTGATCCCGCCGGGCGTCGACCCGCAGCTCGCCTCCCAAGACCCGCGCCAGCCGGCGGCACAGGGCGAGGCCCAGCCCCACTCCCGGCTTCGAGTGCGCGGCATCGTCGGCCGACTTGTGAAAAGGCCGGAAGAGGCGCTTCAGGTTCCGGCGGTCAACGCCCCCGCCTTCGTCGCACACTTCAAGGCAGGCCCGCCGGCTCCCGTTCAGCGCCCGGAGACGGACCACGCGCCGGCCTTCATCCGGGAGACCGTATTTGCAGGCGTTGTCCACCAGGTTGAAGATGATCTGCTCGACTGCCGTGAGGTCGGTTACGACCTTCACCCCGCGGTCCTCTTCGTTCGCCTCCACCTCCAGTTCTGCCCGGTCCCGGCGGGTCCGCTCTTCCAGCCGGGGCCGCAAGCGTTCCACGAGGTCGCCAAGCGTCACGCATTCGCGCTGGGTGCGGGCGCTGCCGCGCTCGATCCGCGAGTAGGCCAGCACGTTTTCGATGAGATGGTTGAGGCGGACCGCCTCGCGACGCATCGTATCGAGGTAGCTGCGCTGCTGCTCCTCGTCCCTCACCATGCCCTCCGCCAGCATGTCCGAGTAAAGGTGAAAGGTGGTCAGCGGCGTTCTCATCTCGTGCGTCACCGAAGACACAAAGGCCGCGCGACGCTCGCTCAGCTTCATCACGCCCCGCACCAGGATGCCGGCCGCCAGCAGCGCCAGGAGCAGGGCCGCCCAGCCCACCGCAAGCGGCGTCCGCAGAACCTGCCAGTCCATGTGCCCCGCCGCCGGAGACTCGCCCGGAAGCAACCGCCACGGGAAGGTCACCAGCGAAAGGCGATCTTCCGACAGCTCCGCCAACTGCGGCTCGAACACCCCGCCCAGCGAAGCCGCCGACACCTCCTCGATCCGTTCCAGCCGCGCCTGCGGCAGCAAATCGCCCACCCCCTCCACCAGGTGGCGCCCCAGCTCCCCGGACCTGAACCACACGCCCTGATGACGCTCCCGCCCGCCAACCGACACCCGGCGCACCGCGAAAAGCTCGCCCCCCAACCACAGCGGCCGGAACGGTGTCACGGCCGTGCCAAGCGCCACCGGCGGCCCGGAGACCGCGGCCGGGGGCGCCGCAGCGTGATCCGCCGCCTCGCCCGCCGGTTGCGGCGCCCCTTCCTGCTGCGCGAGGTTCGCCACCGAATTCGCCACCGCCTGTTCGAGGGCGTCGTTGTAATCCGAGGCCCGTCTCGATTTCTCGAGATATGAGAGGTCGTGCTGGTATTCCCACGACTGCCGCGCCGCGCCTTGTCCGCTGAGACGCCTGCTCGCCACCGAGGCCTCCTTCTTCTGGACCTGCGCCGGCGGCGGGTTGCTCCACGCTGCGGTCTCCGGCGCTTCCGGCGCCCGACAAAAAAGCTCCCGGTTCGTGCGGCCGGAGCCTCCCGGCGCCGGTTTGCCAAGAAGCGTCCGCAGTGTCCCCAGCTCGCGGGCCGCCCCGTCGAGAACCGCCCGCGGAAGCCCCGACTGCTCCGCAAGATCGCGCTCATTGCCGGTCGGAACCTGCGGAGAACAAATCGACCCGTCCTCCCGAACCTCGAAATGCAGCCTCACGAACCTCGGCGCCGCCCCGAGAAGCGGCGACGGCTGCACCACAATCCCCTTGCCCACCACCTGCAGCTTGCTCGTATACACATCCTCCGGTTCGTAAAACGCTTGAAAATGATGCGGTGGGCGTTGGTTCTCAATGACCAGCAGGCCCGCCGCCGCCGTGTCGACCCGCGCCAGGCTCAACCGGATCCGCTCCTCGAGTTCCGCCGCCGCCGCCGCCGCCGCCTGCTTCTGCTCAAGCGCCAGCGTCTTCCGCGTCGCCCACGCCATCACCCCGACGATCATCAGGGCGCAGACGGCAAGAACGATGCGGATGACGGCGGGCCGGTTCATCTCACGCTCCGATCATGTACCCCTTTCCCCGGACCGTGAGCACCGCCTCCTGGTTGCGGAGTTTCTGGCGCAGGTGGGCCACATGCATGTCGACGGTTCGGGTCTCGATGTTCCGCGGGTCGATCCCCCACACGTGCCGCAACAACTCCTCCCGCGGAACAGCCCGGCCGCTCTGGGCCACCAGATACCGGAGCAGGTTCGCCTCGCGCTCCGAGAGTTCCTCCCGTTCGCCGCCCTTGAAGCGCACCTCGCGGCGCGCGAAGTCGACCTCCCCGCCGTCCATGGGGTGCGTCTGCACCGTCGACGGGCGTTCCGTGCTGCGACGCAACACGGCGTCCACCCGCGCCAACAACTCGCGCACGCTGAACGGCTTCACCACGTAATCGTCCGCCCCCATCTTGAGCCCTCTCACCCGGTCCCCCTCCTCGCCGCGCGCCGAGAGAATGATCACCGGTTGCCCCGGCCGTTCCCGCGAGAGAACCTCAAGGATGTCAAACCCGCTGCACCCCGGAAGCACGAGGTCCAGCAACAGCAACTGATACCTCGCCCGCAAGGCGGTGGCCCGCCCCGCCTCCCCCTCGCTCTCCGCCAATACCGTGTACCCCGCGAAACTCAGGGCGTCCACCACCCCCCGCCGCACCGCGGCGTCATCCTCGATCACCAGTATCGTCGGTGATTCCATCACGCTGTCCCTCCACCAGCGAGGCAAGCCTCCTGCCGGTTGACGAGTGCGGTGACGATTGCGGGGGACGATGGCGTGGAGCGCACCTCCCCCGCAATCCGTAATCGTCGCCCGTCATCGTTCGCCAAAACGGCCGCTCGAAAAACTTGCCTCATTTGTGACGACTTTCGCTTCTCAAGGACTCTACCCCTCCGCCACCCCGGGCGCACGCCCATTTCTTCTGATTCCACATCTCATTCCTTGAAGGCATACCCCTTCTGCTCGGCCTGCTCGCGCACGGTGCGGGTCACCACCTCGTCCAGGGTGTCGGCTGTGTTCTCGCCCTGCTCCTTCAGCTTGTCCGCGACGAACTTGTCCCGCTCCCTGGTGAGTTCGGATATCTTCTTCCGGATCGCGACCCGTTCCTCTTGCTTCTTCGCGACGTAGGCCTTCCGTTCTTCGACGTCCATGTCCCGCATCTCCTCGGGGAGGTCCTCTTCCTTCAGTTCACTCCACTTGAACGAGTCCTCCCGGCTGGCGTCCACGAGGTCCCACTGGGGGTTCCAGTAGTTGGCGCTGGCCTTGGTGGCGATGCGTCCCTGCGCGGCGTTGGCGCCCGCACCGATGGCGTTCGCGTCCTGCTCCGCCTGCGCCTCGTGCCTCCGCCTCCCGGTCTCCCCGATCGGGACGTAGGTCCCGTTCAGTGCCTCGTTCAGCCTCATGATCTCCGCGTCCTGCGGGGCGTCGATGTGCACCACCGCCTTGTTGTGGTCGATGACGAGAAACTTCCCGTCCGCCATGATCGCTCCCGACTTCCATCCCCCGCTGATCCCGGCGGCCTCGTCGCCGCAGTGGATCGTGTTGACGATCACACCCTTCGCGATGGCGGCCTTGCAGGCCGCGGCCGCATCGGCCGGCCCCTGCGTGAACGGCTCGTTCCCCGCCACGAAGATCGCCTTGTAGACGTCCGGCGAGGGGTCCCACGCGAGGTCCCCCGTCGCGCGCTCGATGACCGCCCCGCAATACTCCGATCCCCCGTTCGTCCGCAGCGAGAACAGATCCTCGCTGATCCGGTCCAGATCGCGCGTCAGCGGCTGAATACGACGGAGCCAGTAACTCTCCGCGTTCAGGCCGTCGTTCCCGTACTCGTAGAGGGCCACCTCGACGAAGGGCGTCCGGCCGTTCTGCTTCGCCGCAATGAAGGTGTTGACGATGCTCCATAGCTGCGTCTTGGCCTGCTCGATCAGCCCGCTCATGCTGCCGCTGGTATCGAGCAGGATCGCGAGCTGCACCTTCGCCTGCCCCTTGGCGGGGCTTTCCACGGCGCTTTCGGCCGGCTTTCCGGCCAGCCCGCCGGCTGCGCCGGCGAATGCGGCCGCCCCGCACAGGACGGCCCGTCTGATGGTCTTGCATGTTTGCATGTTTCGATTTCCTTTCACGGTTAACGCACCCGGTAGCGGACTCCGTCCACCTCGAGTTCGATATTTCTGCCGAGGGCCAGGCAGCTCTGCTGCTGGCGCTCGACAAGCTTGTCGACGAGGGCGCGAAACTCCTCGCTGTCGATGGCAACCTCCGTGGCGGGCCCGCCCGCCGCCCCTTCGGCCGGCGTCAGCGAGGCATCCACCCACTCGTCGTCGCGCTTGTAGAAGGCCTTGTCCGCGACCTGCTGCACGTTGCGCACCTCCTCGTCCTCGAGGGCCCGGTTCACATACCCGTTGGTCGGATTCAGCGTCGCGGAGGCTTTCTCCCTCCAGAGGTTCAAGTCCTGGTTCACGCTGCCCGCGCCGCTCCGGGTTCGCATCGCACGCCCCTCGAAATTCTCCCGCGCCCGGGAAAACTGCCGCTCGACCGGCTGGAAGACCTCCCCCTCCCGCGCGAGGAACGCCGTGTACTCCGTCAGGATCCCGTGCTCGGTCGAAAGCCGGACGATCTCGTCCACCAGCTCCTTCACGCGCGGGTCGTTCATGTCGACCGCGTCGCCCGTCAATCCGCCCAGTTCGGAGTCCGCCCCGAGATCCCGCAACGCTTCCGTCAGGACCGCGATCTTGCGCCTCGCCCACAGGCGCGGAACAAACGCGTGCTTCCGCCCGTCCGGTTTGAAGACGAAGTCATACTGGCGCTCCCGTTCGCCGTCGTTCCCCGTCAGGCGGAACTTGAGCGCCTCCTTCCCGCGGTAGCGGCCGGTCACAATGATCTGATCCTGCGCAAAGAAATCCGGCAGCTCGTACGGAACAAGATCGTCCACCCGGCCCGGCTCCGGCCGCCCGCCAGGCCCGGCCACCCGCAGCTTCGGAAAGGCAAGGACCGGCCCCGTCAGCCGGCGGAACACCGCCGCCACCTTCACCTCGACGCTCTCCTTCGGCAGCACGTAAGTGGCGGTGGCACGGCTGTCGCCCGCCAGACGCGATAGCAGGGGCGTGTTGACATCCACTCCCACCCCGAAGGTGAAGATCCTCCTCCTCCCGTCGTTGGCGTCCGAGATCTTCTCCCGAATCCGCTTCTCCGAAGTCTCCCCGATCGTGGGCAGTCCGTCCGTCAGGAAAAGGACGATCGGAACCGTGCCCGGAGTCACCGGCTGCATCACTGCCTCCCGCAAGGCGCCGTGAATGTTCGTTCCGCCGCTCACCCGGATTCCGTTGATGAACTGCCGCGCCCGCCGCGCGTTCTTCCGGTTCACCACCACTGGCGCCTCCGAAAACCTCTCCACGGCCTCGTTGTAGACAATCACGTTGAACCGTTCCCCGGGAGCGAGGCCTTCCACCACCTGCAGGGCCGCCGCCCGCGCCTGGTCGAGCTTCTCCCCCGCCATGCTCCCCGAGCGGTCCAGAACAAGCGTCACCTCCCGATTGAGCCGCCCCTCCCGATCGTCACGGGCCGGAGGCGCCATCAGCAGCAGGAAGTAACCCCCGCCCCCGGTTCGATCCTCGTGCGACAAAAAGCCCGCCACCGCTTCCTTGTGCTTGCGCCGCAAAACCGAAAGCCGAAACGGCCCCGGATTGATGCCGCCCTCCAACCGGACCCGCACCCGCCCCCCGTCGCGGCGCGGCGAAATCTCGTGACTCGGCGAATACGTGGTGGCAATCCCGCCCTCCACCTTCCACGAAACGTCGATCGTCCATCGCACCCGGTAGTCGAGCGACTCGGAACGCGGCAACACGTAGTCGATCCTCCCGGCCTCTGTCGGAAGGAACTCTTCGTAAACCAGCCGAAGAGTGGCCGACGAACCGGCCGGTACCGGAAACACGCTCGACTTCACCGCTCCCAAGCCGGCAAATTCAAGGATCGCGGGGTCCTTCGAACGACGCACGATCTCGTCGTAGATACGGCGCGCCTCGTCGCGGGGCAGGATCTCGGCCTTGAAGCTCCCCTCGCTCCCCTCGATCCCGAACGACTTCAACACCGCCCCCTCGGGAACAGGCAGCATCACCTGCCCCTCCTGCGGCCGCCCCGCCGGGTTGTGCATCGCGATCGTCAGCGTCGTGCGCGCCACCTGGTCGTTGATCCTCACTTTCGCGTCAATCGACCGCACCTCCACCGGCGCCGCCGGCACGGGAACCGGACGGGGAAGCGGCGGCGGCGGAATCGGCGGCGGAAGAATCGGCCGCACGTACGGCAGAACCCAATGATGATGATGGTGATGCACCACTGCCTGCCCACGCGCCCCGGGGTTCCCGAGCCCCACTCCGGCCACCACCAACGCCGCCATCCATCCAGCCTGAGATATTCTTGCGCTCTTCATTGTTCAGCTCTTTCTGCGCCCAGCCTAGCGTCAGCTCCGCCCGCCGACTGTAAAACGCGCGTAAATCGCGTCCTTCCGGAGTGCGCCGGCACAGCGAGCCTCAGCGAGCGGCGACGGCGCTTTGGGGGGCGGGGGGCGCGGGTGACCATTCGAAAGCGGTGTCGCCCGACTTCGCCCCCTTCGACGCAGCTCAGGGCCTGAGCCTGTCGAACGGCTGCGGGCCGCGACGGGCAAGCGGCTGCGCTTGCCACCGCACTCCGGATCACTCTACCGCGGGAACGCTTCCCAACGTCCGCCGTCGACGTTCAGGATCTGGCCGGTGGTCGCGGGAAGGCGTTCGCTGGCGAGCAGGCAGGCCGCCTCCGCCTGGTCCTCGGCCGAGACCGGCCTGTGCATCAGGGTGCTCTCGGCGTAGTAGGCGGCCAGCTTCGCCCGCAAATCGTCGGTCCCCTCCTTGGCGTCCACCGCGATTCCGCGGCTTTCCAGGGCGGCGACGATCTGCTCGCGTTGCAGCATGGTGCTCCCCATGACGACCCACGCCGGGGCCAACCCGTTGACACGGACCAGCGGGGCGAGATCGACCGCGAGGGCTCTCACGAGGTAATTCGCCGCCGCCTTCGAGGTGTTGTAAGCCACTCCGCCTTCTTCCGATTCCGCCGCGCCCACCGAGGTGGTCAACACCAGCGAGCCCGGCATGCCCTGCGCATTCCAGAGCCTTTTCGCCTCGTCCGCCACGATGAAGAGCCCCGTGACGTTGACGTCGAACGTCTGGGCCCACTTGTCGTCATCGATCCGCCCGTCCCGCCGGGGCGGAATGAAGATGCCGGCCGTCACGATGACCGAGTCCAGCCCGCCGTAGGCCATGATGACGTCCTCGAACATCGTTTCCACGCTGCTGCGGTCCGTGATGTCCACGTGCACCGGCAGCACCGGCCCGCAGCGGGACAGCCCCGTTCCCGCCATCCCGAGCCCGGCTCCGCGGATCTCCGTCAACTCGGCCGCCGTGGCGTCGGCGCCGCTCTTGTCCTTGTCGGCGCACACCACGTGCGCTCCCTCGCGGATCAACCGGCGCGCCACCGCCCTGCCGATTCCGCTCGCCGCCCCCGCGACCACCACCACGCGGCTCTTGAAGTCCTTCGGGGCAGACTCCCCGGCCGTCAATTCCACTTCCGGCTCGGGATGCGCGATGTCGAAGGCTTCCTCCGCGGACAGCGGCACGTATTCGCTGATCGCCTCCGCTCCCCGCATCACCTCCACCGCATGGTTGAAATACTCCGCGGTCAGGCGGCTCTCCGTCTTGTCCCGGCCGAACGCGATCATTCCCACGCCGGGGACGAGGATCACGGCGGGGTGCGGATCGCCCGCCGGCCCGCGCTCCGAGCGCCCGCTCGCGTCACGGCGGGTCAGGTAATCGCGGCGGTATTTATCGATCCCCTTCGCAATCAACTCCTTGAGATCGTCGACGTTTTGTCTCTGCGGGTTCCATCCGGCGTGAAGCGGCTTGTGTTTCGTTTGAAGAAGATGATCCGGGCCGGCGGCCCCCAGTGCCGCAAGGCGGGCCGCGTGATGGCTGTTCACGAACTGCTGGATGTCCTCCTCGGTCTCCTTGGTGGCAACAAAGACCTTGTTCCGGCTGACCTGCCCCCGGAGCCAGGGCATCACCTCCATCAAGACCGCCCGACGCTCCGCTTCGTCGAGCGGAAAACACTTCTGCCCGCCGAACACCTTCTCGCCCCGGTCCCGGCCCTCGATATACCGGGAGGCCTTCTCGACCAGTTCAAGCGTCAGTTCGTAGCATTCGAGGTCGTCCTCGCCCCAGTTGAGAAGTCCGTGATGGCCGATCAGGAGGCCTTGGTATTCGGGGTGCTCCCGGCAGACCTCCCGGATCTCGACCGCCCGTTCGAGGTCCGGAGCCTTCCACGGGAGCCAACCCACCCGGTCCCCGTAGATCTCGCGACAGATCTTCTCCCCGTCCCGGCACGAAGCAATCGCGAGACACGCGGGAGACTGAACCAGATGGACGTGTGTGTGCGGCACGAACGCATGCAGCAGCGTGTCCCGCGGCGCCTCCCGACGCCGGGGGTCATACGCGCAGCGCTTGAAGAGCATCCCGCGCCGCACCCCGGGCCCCGATCCGCCGTTCCCTGCTTCGCTCCCCGCCACCCTTCCCAATCCCGTGAGACGCTCCTGGTAAAGGGCCGCGAGGCTTGCCTCCGTCGCCGTGCGCAAATCTTCGCCATGCCCCTTGATCCACAACACCTCCACCTTCTCCCCGGTGAGAGGGTCGCTCTCGAAGAGCTTGGATGACGCCTCGCCGGCCCGCGTCAGCGCCACCCGCTGATCCTCCCCAAGGAGGTTGGACCGGTAAACGAGACGCTCCAGCGGATCGAGAGTATCCGCGTATTCCGCGTTCCAGAGGAAGTCGACGTGCTTGAATTCTTCGGACTTTGCCATGGCGTTCGGGGGTCTCGGAGAGTGCTCGGTTGGCCGAACCGGATGTGAAAGACAATTCCCGGCCCGCGCAAGGATAATCCCGCGGCCCGCGCCGCCCCGGAGCGGCCGGAAATCGGTTTGCCAACCCCGGGATTTGCCGCTTCAGTCGCCGGCATCCTCCCTGCCCCGGGGAGATCCAACCGCCGCCAACGACTTCCCATGAAACTCGACACCCTCTGCCTGCACGGCGGACAAGCGCCCGACCCTGCCACCAACGCCCGCGCCGTCCCCGTCTACCGCACCGCCGCCTACGTCTTCGAGGACACCGAACACGCCGCGAACCTCTTCGCGCTCAAGGAACTCGGCAACATCTACAGCCGCATCATGAACCCCACCCAGGCCGTGCTCGAAGCCCGCGTCGCCCTGCTCGAAGGGGCCCCCGACCTGGCCGGTCTCGCCCTCAGTTCCGGAACCTCCGCCGTCTTCTATTCGATCATCAACCTCGCCGAAGCCGGCGACAACATCGTCTCCGCCCGCAACCTCTACGGGGGATCCTACACCCAGTTCAACGACATCCTCCCGAGCCTCGGCATCGAGGTGCGCTTCGTTGATTCCCAGAACCCCGGGAACTTCGCCCGCGCCGCCGACGACAAAACCCGCGCCTTCTTCACCGAAACCGTCTCCAACCCGTCCCTCGAAGTGGCCGACCTCGAAGCCATCGCCGCCCTCGCCCACGACCGCGGCCTCCCGCTGATCGTCGACTCGACCTTCTCGACGCCTTACCTGACCCGCCCGATCGACCACGGGGCCGACCTCGTCGTGCACTCGCTGACCAAGTGGTTCGGCGGCCACGGCGCCGGCATCGGCGGCATCGTCGTCGACTCAGGGAAGTTCCCGTGGAGCGCCGGCAAACATCCCCTCTACGACCGGCCCGACACCTCCTACGACGGCCTGCGCTGGGGTCATGACCTCCCCGATCCGCTGGCCTCCCTCGCCTACATCCTGCGCATGCGAACCGTCCCCCTCCGCAACCTCGGGGCCTGCATCTCCCCCGACAACGCCTGGATCTTCCTCCAGGGCATCGAGACCCTCCCGCTCCGCATGGAACGCCATTGCCGGAACGCCCTCGCCGTGGCGCGGCACCTCCAGTCACACAAGGACGTCGAATGGGTCCGCTTCCCCGGCCTCCCCGACAACCCCGAATACGAGAAAAATCGCAAATACCTCGACGGCAAGGGCGGCGCCATGGTCGTCTTCGGCATCAAGGGCGGCGCCCATGCCGGAAAAACCTTCATCGAGTCCCTCGAACTCCACTCCCACCTCGCCAACGTCGGCGACGCCAAGTC
>CAYPUM010000078.1:0-11322 GCA_964413545.1 uncultured Roseibacillus sp.
GCTGTGTAGCTGGCTGACCATGCGCTCCAACGGGGTGAACCCGTTGGGGGCGCGGGGGGCGGCTGTTGTAGCTGGTTGACCATGCGCTCCAACGGGGTGAACCCGTTGGGGGCGTCCCTTTGTGGCCCCCCACGACCTCGTGTCGTGGGAGCCCATGGTCAGTCAGCTACACCTGTCCCATCACCTCCTTGTTGACGAGGTTCCGGGTTTGGAAGACAAGGCGCCTTGAGCGCAACCCCCGGAACCTCGAGGTGGAGTTAAAGGCCCTCCCCGTTCTCGAATCAACCGGGAAGGCCCTCGCGGGATTGATCCTTGAGGCGCACCGTGAGTTGATGACGCTGAACGATAATTGGAACAAAGGGTGTCGGCAGTCGCATGTCGCGCTTCGTCAGCAGGAAGCGGGCGCGGAGGGCGTGTCGGTTCCCCGCGGGCGCCGGACGGTCGACAACAAGGCTTGCAGAACCGGGGGTTTGCGGGCCCAATCAGCCTGACGCAGGCGGCGAGGGCCGTTCGATCGATTTTCCATGAAGGCGCCCGGACGTATCTTCTTCCTGCTTGGCGATCAACTTGACCGCGAGGGTGCGTGGCGCGGAGCGATCGATCCCGGCGAGGACCTCGTTCTTTTCGCCGAGGTGCGTGAGGAATCGGTGAAGGTGCCATCCCACAAGGTCCGCACCGCGCTCTTTCTGTCCGGGATGCGGCACTTCGCCCGCGAGCTCGAGGACGACGGCTGCCGGGTCCGCTACGTGGCGCTCGACGATCCGGAGAACACGCACTCCCTGCACGGCGAACTCGCCCGGTGCATCGGGGAGCACAACCCCCGGGAGGTGCATCTCGTCTTCCCCGGCGAACATGCCATCCGGGAGAAGTTGCACGACGTCGTCAACGGCAGCGGCGCCGGCCTTCACGAGCATGAGGATCGCCACTTCTTCTCGACGCCGGACGAGTTCGCCCGCTGGGCGGAGGGGCGCAAGCAGCTTCGCATGGAGTATTTCTATCGCGAACGCCGCAAGGCGACGGGCTACCTGATGGAGGGAACCGAGCCGGCCGGCGGCAAGTGGAACTACGACAAGGAGAACCGGAAGTCCTTTCCCAAGTCGGGGCCCGGCGATCTGTCCGCCCCGCGCGCCTTTCCGCCCGATGTCATCACCATGGAGGTCCTTGCGCTGGTGGAGGAGGCCTTTCCCGGCCATCCGGGCGACCTCGCCACCTTTGACTGGCCCGTCACTCCCGACGATGCCCGCGCGGCCCTCGACGACTTCATCCAACACCGCCTCGGCGCCTTCGGCGACTACCAGGATGCGATGTGGACCGGTGAACCGTGGCTCTGTCATTCGCGGCTCTCCGCCGCCTTGAACCTCAAGTTGCTCGATCCGCGGGAGGCCTGCGAAGCCGCCATCGGCGCTCACCGGAGCGGCGGCGCCCCGCTTGCAGCGGTGGAGGGATTCGTCCGCCAGATTCTCGGCTGGCGGGAGTATGTGCGCGGGCTCTACTGGATGCACATGCCGGACTACCTCGATCTGAACGCCCTTGGCGCCGGCAACAAGCTTCCGGGCATCTACTGGACCGGCGATACGGAGTTCACCTGCCTCCGGGAGTCGCTCGGACAAACCCTCCGGTTCGGCTACGCCCACCACATCCAGCGCCTCATGGTGACCGGGCTCTTCGCGATGCTCTACGGGGTTCGTCCGAAGGAGATCCACGAATGGTATCTCGCGGTCTACGTGGATGCGGTGGAGTGGGTCGAACTGCCCAATGTGGCAGGCATGTCGCAGTGGGCGGACGGCGGGATCATGGCCTCCAAGCCCTACGCCGCGACCGGCAAGTACATCCAGCGCATGTCGAACTACTGCCGCCAGTGCCCGCGCGATCCGAAGGTGCGCACCGGCGACCGGGCCTGTCCGTTCACCACCCTCTACTGGGACTTCCTCCTTCAACACCAGGGGACCCTCTCCCGGAACCAACGCATGTCGCTGCAGGTGCGGAACCTCCAACGCCTCTCGGACGGCGAGAAGGACGAGATCCGTTCCGCAGCAAGCGCTCTTCGCTGTTCTCTCGCCCGGACATGAGGGTCCCGCTGTTCTCTGTCATGGCTCTGGTGATTGCAGGTCGCGTGGTAAGACAGGCCGGTCTGCACTGCGACGGTGGAAAACAGGACGATGGAAGCGCTGTCGGCTTTCTGCATGGCCGGCAGTGCGGCGCGCAGGAAGCGAACCGCACCGAAGAAATGCGGCATGATCCTTGGAATTGACGGATGCCGGGAAGGATGGGTGGCGATCGGCCTCGACTATGAAGGGCGATTCGTGCGCGCCGGCTGGGCCCCGACCCTGCGCGGAATCCTGAAGTCCGATTCCGGCCTTTCGGTGGCCGGTATCGACATGCCACTCCGGCTACTCGATGCCCCACGGCGACCTGCCGACCTCACCGCGCGCCGCAGCCTCGGCCCGGACCGCGGGCGAAGTGTCTTTCCGGCGATACCGAGGTTTGCGATTGAAAGTGAATGGCTCACGAAGAGTTACGATGCCGTCGTTTCCGAGTGTCTGCGTCGGTACGGGACGAGGATCTCGCGCCAGAGCTTCGCGCTGCGGGGGAAAATCGCCGAGGCTAATGCGGCCCGTGAATCAGGACTTCCCGTGATCGAGGTCCACCCGGAGCTCTCATTCCAAGTGATGAACGGTGGCGAGCGTCTGCAGTTCGCCAAGAAGTGCTGGGGCGGTCAACGCCAGCGCCTTGCGTTGTTGGAGGCGAGGGGGATCCACTTTCCCGGCGAACTCCCCCGGCCCGTCAGCCTCCTCGCGCCCGACGATGTTATCGACGCCGCCGCTGCCGCGTGGTCAGCATGGCGCTACGTGAATGAAGTGGCGCTGCGCCTTCCGCCGGACACACGCGATCCCGATGAGCCGGCAATTTTCGCCTGAGCGGTGGCGCGGCCCGGAGTCGGGCGTATGCGCCCGGATCTAATGAGCAGTCTCTCCGTCTTTCCCGGTTCTCTCGTCGCCGATGCGCTCGCAATGCCGGGGCACTGCTACGCTGGATGGATGAGCTCAAGGCCACCGAGGGCCTGCTGGCGGTGATCGAACCCGGATCCGTATGAATGCCCACCTTCTCGCGGTCCGCACCCCCGCCTTCGCAGCGTCGCGCGGAGCCGCGCTTGAACGTCTTCGAGAGTTCGTTTCCCGGACTTGAGAGCTCAAGGTCGTAGAGCGACCCTGAAGGTCTGCATTCAGACCCCCGGCCCATGGCGAGTTCCGGCTTCGGGCTCTCTCTCGCCCCGCATCAATCGCTGCGAGGAGAACCCTGAGTCCCGGTGTCGCGGAGCGACATGGCAGGAGTAAATTGCGCATTGCGCTGCACGTTTTCTGTGTCATCTATCACCTCGTTCTCACCCGGTGGCGATGGAATGAAGCGTATTGCAGCACCTCTCATTTTTTACGGCGTGTTTCTCATCGCGGTGGGGATTGCGGGCTACCTCTCCAATCCCGAAAAGGCCAAGACCGCCCTCATGTCGGGTGGAACTTTCGGCCTTCTGAGCATTGGCTTGGGAATCCTGGCCCGCAGGAATTGGCGGCCAGCTTTCGGTGTTTCCTTCGGTGTGGCGGCTTTCCTGGCGTTGGTCTTCTCATGGCGGTCCACCGTGAGCTGGATGGCGGTAGCCGACGGGCAGCCGGAGAAGCTGACCGCCGCGATCCTGATCAGCAGTATGCTCGCCGCGACGCTCGCTCTGGGGTGGTTTCTGTTGAGGGCGCGGTCCGCAATAACCGTCGCGTGAAGGGCCCTCGGCCGCGCCTCACGAGCCGTCAAGGGTTTCACTTCCTGATCGCGTGGTTTGAGGGTAACCAAAGTTCCCATGTCCGAGGCAGAGCTCCTGGATGACATTCCACCGCCGGCAAACTCCTCCGCGTCTCCCGCCGCTCCATCACCTGGAAACTCACCACCCCGGTCCCGCTCCAGAAGGGCGACAGCTGCGGCCCGCTCATGGCGCCCGATGGCCGCCTCCTCGCCATTGTCAGCCGCGGTGTGGCCAGCCCACTCTCCGACCAACCCCACGTCACCATCGCCAACGGCATCTCTCCAGATGCCCTCAACCGGCTGATCACTGCGGACCGCGCCCAACGGTGACTCAATACTCCCATCCCACCGTGGCATAGAGGAAGCGCCCCGCGCCGGGCATCCGCTGGCCCACAGCCACATCACTGCCTTCCACCCGGTTGATACCCGCCAGGTGATCCGCGTAACGCTTGTCGAAAACGTTCTCGACCCCCAGCTCGACCCGCGCCCCGACGTCGAGCTCCCTTGCAAGGCGCACATGCCACAAGCCGTAGCCGGGAGTTGCCGGTTCGCCGTTGAATGCGGCCGTGTCATCTTGGGCGTCCGCCCACTCGCACTCGAGATGCGCCTCCCACGGCCCGCCCGCCCATTCCAGATCCACCAAACCCCGCAGCGGGGCAATCCGGTAGAGGTTGTCATTGTTCTCCATGTCGCGCCCGCGCACGCAACTCACAAATCCGGAGACCGTCAAACCTTCCGTCAACGCATGCCTCGCCTCAAAATCCGCCCCATAAATTCTTGCCCGGTCCAGGTTCTGAAACTGCAGGAACCCCCCGCCCCCGCTGTCCGGACGCCCTTGGATGTAATCGTCCACGTATTGCAGGAACGGTGAGAACCGCAGCTCCCATCCAGCGCCACGCCGTTCCACCGCCCCGGATACCTGGAACGACGTTTCAGGGTCAAGGTCGACATTCCCCTTGTACCTCCGTCCATCCGCCAGTCCGGCGCTCGCATTCAGTGGCGTCCAGAGATAACGCTCCACCAAGGACGGCGCCCGGTTGTTCATCGCCACCGCCAACTCCCATGTCGTCTTCTCATCCGGCTCGAATCTCAATGCTGCCATCGCATCGACCAGGAAGTCATCATGCCTCCGGTCCCCGGCGTTGAATGCGGCCGCATCCGCCGCCACCTGCGGCGGCCCGAATCCCGGGCGCACCCGGCCCGCTCGCGTGTTGACGTGATCCCCGCGAATACCCGCCAACACAGTCCAAGCATCCGAGATTCCGTCCTCCCACTCCGCAAACACCCCGATCCGCTCCCGCCGGTTGTCGGCAAACGTATCGCGCCTCGCTCCACTCATCACGTTGACCTGATCGGCGTCAAAGTCGTTGCGATGCACATCGACCCCCAAGCGGGCCGCTCCCGCTCCGGTGTCCCGGCTCCACACGCTGCGAATGCCGTAGTCGCGGCTGGTGGCCGGCGCCTCCATGCGCATCGCGGCCGGCCGCAAGGTGTAGTTGGTCATCAAGTGATCGATGTCATGCACATAGACCCGCGTCTCAACCGTGTCCGCGCCGCGCCTCGTCTTGTGTCTCAACCCGACATGCCAGGAATCATCCCGGATCATGTCCATCGGCAGCGCGGGCGTGCCCGCATCCCGGGTCCGCGTCAGTCCGCCATCCACCGCCACATACCCGGTCTCGGTCCGCACCGCCATCCGCAAGTCGCTCCGCATCGTGTCAAACCCCGTCGCCCGTGCCCGGCCTCCCGGGAAGCGCAGGTCGTCCGCCGTGGACCACCCGCCACTCCAAGCCGCCGCCAGGCCGGCGGTCTGGTATCGCAGCTTGGCGGTCGCCCCAAACGCGTCGTGGCTACCCCGATAAATCGCCCCCATGTCCCCGGACACCTCATCACTGCCCTCATCCGCAAACCGGGGCTCCGGTGGCATCACCCGCACCACCGCGCCGAGGCTGTCCCCGCCAAACGAAACCGGTGACACCCCCGCCATCAAGTCCACCCGCATGTCCTCGCCCGCCTCCGCATAGTGCAACGGAGGATCCATGTGGTTCGGACAGGCCGGGGTCAAGGTCATGCCATCCACCAGCACCCGCACCCGGTCCCCGGATACGCCTCGCACCTGCACGATCCCCGTCTGGCTTCCATTCCGGACCACTGCCGCTCCCGGCGTCCGTTCCAACAGGGCCCCACCGTCCAGCATCCGCTGCCGGTTGACGCCAGCCTGCAACTCCCGCGCTCCCCACCAGGCCCCCTCACCGCGCCCCGCCACAATCAGCGGATCCAGTTCCCCGATTATGACGTCCGCCGCCGCTACCATCGAGCCCAACACCCAACATCCTGCCGCTGCAATCGTTCCCTTCATGACAGTTGTTCCGTTCATGACAGCTCACCCGTTCAGGTCGACCCGGCACACGCGATGATGATCGCTCCGCCAGCCGCCGCCCCACCCCCTAATCCTAAGATGCCCCACACTCACGAAAAATGTTTTCCAATGTCGAGACCCGCAGGAAAGGGCATCGCTAAACCTTGCCCACCTCGGATCGCCCATCCCACTCTTCACCTCTTCATCCTAATCCTTTTCCCACACCCCCGCCTTGAGCCGTTTGGCAATCAGGCGGACGATCACTCCATCCTGCACCCGGCGACCCGGAAGCTCCCTCATCTGCCGATGATCCACAGTGTCGAGGGAGCGTGTCGGTTGTGTTCGAACGCGGATAGGAGAACTCAGTTTCCAAGCTTGATCAAGCGGAGTCTGGCGTTTGCGGCTCTCTGCCGGAGTTCTGCTTCTTTCTGAGGCGGGACCGTCAGGCACCGCGGTCCTCCTCGATAGGCCTTCCGGCTTGGAATGTAACCTCGCGCGATCCGATAGCAGACCACATGGCGGCTGACTTCGAACCGCGCCGCGAGGGGAGGCGCGATCGAGGTAGCCGGGGGACACGATCAGAGAGTTGCGGAGTGAGCCGCGACGAGGCGCATGAAGAGGTGGGTGAGGGTGAGGAGGCCGTTCTCGAGGGTGAAGGCGCCGCCTTCACGGTTGTAGAGGGCATAGACCCCTCCGGGTTGGGCGAGGCAGTGGGTGGTTCCGCCGGCGCTCGACCCAGCCAGGTCCCGGCGCGGCTCCATGAAGAGGAGGGGCAGGGTTTCGAGAAAGCCAAGGGCGTGGCCGGTCCATTGCAGCGCCACGTCCATCTGGTTGAAGTCGTCGATCTGCTGGTCGAAGGAATGACCGCCGCCGTCCTGCTGGACATACCATTCGAATCCGCCGCCCCCGCTCAGGTAGATCGGCCACAGGAAGCTCATTCGCCCATGCGGATATCCGTTGTTCACGTCGGTCTTGTCGTTCTCGATCTTCTGGGGTTCATCGACCGGGATCATCCACGGGACGCAGGCTTCGGCGGATCGTCGTCGCCACTCCTCGATTTCGCTCTCGGCGTCGTCGAGCCGGAGCCCGCCGAGGTTGGCCTGGAAGGCGGTCTCCGGCCAGGTTGGGCGAATCCCAATCCGGGTCCCCGGGATTCCAGTCGCCGAGGTGCGCGGTGTAGGCATGCTTGTTGGCGGGGGTGTTGTCGAAGCCGTCGTAGGCGAGAAAGTTCTCCGGAATGTCGGGGCCCCCCTTCACAGAGCAAATAGGAAACAACTCCGGAGCCAGAGAATGCGTCGACAGCGGTTTCGAACTCAAAGGACGCCAGGACCTGGCGGATCCATGGAAGCAGGCGATACTTGCTGCCCATGTAGCGGAAGCGGGGGAACGCCGACATCTGATCCGGCAATTCGGGTAGCAGCCGGAACCCTTTGCTCCCCGTGGTGTTGAGGTCCTGAAGTTTCAACATGTCGGGTTCAGATCAAAATGTTCTAACGAACAGTCAACCAGAAAAGAGGCACCCGGCTCATGGGGGCGAGAGCAGGGATCCGGAAGCGCCGGGTCAAGGAGCCTCGCCGGTTCAGGGAGCCTCTCGGTGTTCTTTGGCGCCGAATGCACGGGATTGGGTGGGGGCGCCCTCAGGGCGCGAAACTCCCCTTTGCGAGGAATCGCAGGGTGAGATCGATCACCTCCCGGCGCTTCATGATCATCGGGTGGGTGCGGTGCACCACGACGTGATCGCTCATGCCCTCGGCCTTGGTGTTCTCGACCGAGACCTTGCCGTCGTCGGGACCGGGGATCATTCTACTATTGATCGAGTTGATGCTGCGGTCGCCGGCCAGAGCCCGCACCGTCTTCTTTCGCGACGGGTGCCGCAGGTTGACGGTCTGATACCCGGCCCCCTGCAACGCCTTTTCCATGGGCTGCATCGACTGGGGGCTGCGGGCCAGGCCATGGACCAGGATGACGTGGTCGGCGCGGGCGGGCCCCGCCACCGGCATCAGCAGGAGTGCAAGGGCGAATCGGACCGGAAGGTGGTCTCGCAGTGTTCAGGTGTCAGGAGCGTTGCGGCTGGATTGTGCACGGCGCCAGGGTCAGCCTCCCTGACACCCGAAACCTGAACCCTGAACCCTGAACCCGGAACCCGGAACCCGGAACCCGGAACCCGGAACCCTGGTCCGAGGCCCCGCCTCGCTGGTTCCTCCACACAGGAAAGCGAGCACGAACGGCGCGGCAAATACACGATCTGCACCCGCAAGGCTCTCTCACCGGCCTTGGCGCTTGAATTCGCACACCGCCGGCGGCAGTCTCAGGGCATGCGAAAAGTCCTGCTCTCCCTGATACTCGTCACCGGGAAGAGCTTCGGCGACTTCGAATTCGAGGCCGAGATCAAGCGGCCCGAGGGCAAGGCCAACAGCGGCTTCATGTTTCGCTGCCACGTCAAGAAGAACAAGGTCTTCGGCTACCAGGCCGAGGTCGACGGCTCCGACCGCTGCTGGTCAGGCGGGCTCTGCGACGAGGGCCGGCGCAAGTGGCTCTGGCCGGGCAGGGACGCCGTGCCAAACGTCCCGGACAAGGCGAAAGCCCCGGAGGAGAGCTTCGAGCAGTTCGAGCAGGCGGAGATCCGCGCCGCCCTGAAGCGCAACGACTGGAACAATGACCGCATCGTCTGCCGCGGCAGCCACATCCGCATCCATGTGAACGGCACGCTCGTCACCGGCGTCTACGATACCACCGGCGCGTCCGGCCCGACCGGCGGCATCCAGCACCACGGCGAAAAGGGCCGGACCTGCAAGTTCCGCAACCTGCGGATCAGGGAGTTGAAATATGCGACGCTCTATGCATGACGAATTGGATATCGTCCATGATGTTTCACAGCGATTAGAGGCAGCCGGAATCCCCTACATGCTCACGGGATCCATGGCCATGAACTACTACGCACAGCCACGCATGACCCGCGACATCGACGTGGTAGTTGCCCTGGGCGAGCACGGCGCCGACCGCATCGTCCGCGCGTTCGATCCCGACTACTACGTTGCTCGTGAGGCCGTCGTGAGTTCCATCGCCAATGAATCGCTGTTTAACTTGGTTCATCAGGAGAGCGTCATCAAAGTGGACTGCATCATTCGAAAGAGCGAGCCCTATCGCCTTGCCGAATTCGAGCGGAGGCAGAAGATCACCATCAGGGATTTCTCAACCTGGATCACCAGCAAGGAGGACCTCATCATTTCCAAGCTATGGTGGGCCCGCGACACCCGTTCCGCGATCCAGCTCGGAGACGTCAGGAACCTCGCCGCTACGGAATGCGACACTGCCTACGTCGAAAACTGGACACGCGAGCTTGGCTTGCTTGCTCTGTGGGACGAAACGAAGCCGTGAACGACACATCTCCAGAGGTAGCGGCACTCATCCGCGAGCGGCTCATGGCGCTCTCGGGATCGGACCGAATCCAGATGGGCGCCCGCATGTTCGACGCCGCGCGGGACATGGTCCTGGCCTCGCTGCCCACGGGCCTGTCGGAGCGTGAACGCAAACGGTTCCTCTTCCAGCGGATCTACGGGGAGGATCTGCCAAGCGGGATGGGTCTTTGAGGGCCGAGAAAAACCCGACACGCGAAAGGCTCACATCGCCGGCATTACGACCAACCCGGCCGGAAACCGGACCGCCTGCCGTTGATCTCCTGCGTGAGTTGTTGGCAAGCAGGAAGAACTCGTGGCGCTCATTGCCTGTCGGCTTGAAGCCACAACAGCGAGTCGAAACTGCTGGCCCTGCCAGTTTGCCTCACAACCTTGCGTGGCAATGAAGTCAGCGTAGGCGGTCACCCGCGGGCCCCGGAACCCACCCTCGACCGCCACATCCCCAACCGGCGCCGGCCGCAGCGGGTAGTCGGCTGCGAGGCTGGACGCAGAAAGGAGAACGATCGCTGCGGGAGTCGTGATGGTTCGTCTTTTCAGGCAGGTGCGGTCGCCCGACTTCCTATTCCTTCCTCTCCATTTCCAGCATCGCCTCGGCGAAGGCCTTGCCGATCTGCCCCATCATCCTGGCGGAGCCGAAGTAGTGGTAGGCTTGGTTGGAGGCGCCGCGTTTCCAAAGCGCGCGGTCCGCGGGGGTGAGCAACTCCGCCTCGAACTCGCGGACGCGTGCCTGCTGCTGTTCCCTCGTCATCTTGCCGTCCTTGTTGGCGTGGGCCTTGTGTTCGGATTTCAGGAAGTGGCGCAGTTGCCTGACCTTGCTCTTTTTGTCTTGGATGGCCTGCAGATCCTTGTCCCAGAACTGAGCCGTCTGCACGGCGGCGACGTTTCCCTTGAACTCGGGCATCGCCGCAGGCGCCGCCATCGCCGGCCGCAGATTGGCGATCCCGCCCTTGGCCTTGTCGCCGTGGACCCCGATGACGCCGATCACAAAGGGCATCTTCGGCGCCGCCAGCTCCTTGCGCACGTCGCGAATGAAACACGCCATCAGCCGGCTGTACTCGGCATAACCTCCGGGTTCGTGCCGAACCGGATAGGTGTGGCCGTCGCACATGTCGTTCCACCCCTGGAACCAGACGAAGCCGGCGATTTCGTATCCCGCTTCGGCGTCGTAGGCCGGGCAGACCCGCTTCGGGTCCGCGAGCACCTTCTTCACGTGCTCGATCATCAGGCGGTAGTAGACCCCGGTTTTTGCGGCCTTTTCGGCATGCCATTCCGGCCTGTCTCCGGCTGCGGGAATGCCATGGGCCCCCTGGGGATGCTTCTCCCAGAGCTCCCGGGTCCGCTTCGGCAGTTCGTAAGGTCCGGCGCTGGGCGGGCGGAAGCCGGTGCTCAACGACTTGCCGCCCCAGGCGGTCTTGATGAGCAGGATCGGGCCGTCGTGGGCCTTCTCCGTGGTGATGCCGAAGGTGAACTCCGGGCCGATCTTGCCCCCGTCCTCGGCGGGATCCCTGCGGGACCCGTAGCCGGTCGTCAGCCTGCCGGTCCCTTCGCCCAGCATGTCCTTGTCCGGTGACCCGGTCAGGTAGGAGATCCAGACCCGGTCACAAACGCGCGGCTTGCCGTCGGGCCCGCGCATCTCCTTGAGCAGGGGCGCAGTCGCCGGGTCGTCGCCGATGTAATCGAAGGTTTCGATCCTGGCCTGCCCCTCCATGTTCGACTGCCCGGCCAGGATGTAGACCTTGAGGGGTTCGGCCTCTGCTG
>CAYPUM010000079.1:0-11073 GCA_964413545.1 uncultured Roseibacillus sp.
CGCCAGAAAGGCCACCCATGGACACCCGCCGCAGGCCCGCGGAACGGCCGGCTCGGAAAAAATGGCCTCGCATGGGGCCGCGGACTGCACCCCCTCCCACCCGACGCCAACCTCAAGATGGAAGGCGATTGGCGCGCCCCCGCCGGCGTCTTCCGCATCGGAGGCGCATGGGGCTACGAACCCGAAATCCGCAAGCACCCCCGACTCTTCTACCGCTCGATCACCTCCCGCGACCTCTGGGTGGAAGACCCCGCCTCGCCCCACTACAACCGCCATCTCATTCTCGACCACGAACCGCGCGCCGCCTGGGAAAAAAAAGCCCAAATGCGCCAGAGCGATTACCCCCACTCCCTCAAGCTCTTCATCGCCCATAACGCCCCTCCGCATCCCACCCCGGGCGCCGGATCCGCCATCTTCTTCCACATCTGGCGCAATGAAGGCAAGACCCCCACCTCCGGCTGTACCACCCTCCCCGAGACCGCCCTCCGCACCCTCATCGCGCGCCTCGACCCGACCCGCAAACCCCTCTACATCCTCCTCCCCCAAGCCGATTACCGGCGCCTGCGGGGCGACTGGCGCCTCCCCTGATTCCCGCCTTTCCCCCTTGACGCCCGTCCCTCCCCGCCCTATCAGCATCGCCCCGCCCCTCCAAACACCTCCCGCCATGGCCACCACCGAAATCATCCTGCGCGAGAAAATCGAAAACCTCGGCGCCGAAGCCGACGTCGTCACCGTCAAGTCCGGATACGCCCGCAATTACCTCATCCCGCAGGGCAAGGCCTTCGAGGCCACCAAAGGCAACCTCCGACACCTCGAACACCTCAAACAGGTCCGCACCCGGAGGGAATCCGACGAACTCAACACCGCCCGGTCCCTCGCCGCCAAAATCAATAAACTCAAACCGAAATTCATCCTCGAAACCGGCCAGGGCGGCCGCGCCTTCGGCTCCGTCACCAGCATGGACCTCCACAAGGATCTCGCCGAGCGCGGCATCGAAATCGACCGCCACACCATCAAACTCGAAAAACCCCTCAAGCAAACCGGCAAATCCGAAATCGAGATCCGCCTCCACCCCGAGGTCACCGCCACCCTCCACATCACCGTCGAGGCCCACACAAAGGACGACGCCGCGCAAGAGGAGCCCCGGTAGTCCGGGCCGCGCCACTCCCCAAGCTTTCCTGAATATCCGGCGCGCCTTCCCATTCCGTTCTTCGCAAGGCTGTTGGCCGCCTTTTTCACAGCCGCGGCGGAACCGGCGGATCGTGAAACCCCTCCCTCCGATCCGTGGAACTCTAAAACCCCAAGTCTCTCCACAATGGTTAAGATGTCCTGATTAAATGTTGCGGCGCGGTTAGATTTGATCAAGGCTTCCGGGATCGAATTCCCTCGCGATATGCCCACCAAGTCACCGGAAAAGAAAGACTCCGACAATTCCGCCCCGCGCCTGCAAGTCGTCCGGGCCAAAGACGACGGCGCCACCCGGCCCCTGCCCAACGCCCTCGGCGCCGAAAAGAGCATCCTGAGTTCGATGCTCCAGGACCCCCGGGAATACATCACAACCGCCGTCGGCGAACATCTCAGCCCCGATCACTTTTACCTCCCGGCCCACGCCACCCTCTACAAACTCCTCCTCGAACTCTACGACCACAACCAGCCCATCGAGCTGGTCTCCCTCACCCAGATCCTCATCGACCGCGGCCTCCTCGGAAACCTCGGCGGACCATCCGAACTCACCGCGATCTACGCTTACTCGCCCACCGCCGCGCACTTCGCCTACCACCTCTCCATGGTGAAGGCGAAACACCTTCTCCGTTCCGTCATCTCGTCATGCACCGAGTCCATCGGCCGGGCCTACGAGGACCCCGAAGACGTCGGCCTGTTTCTCGACGAGGTCGAATCCGCCATCTTCGCCATCAAGGAAGACTCCGAAAACAAGGGAGAAATCCGCGTCCGCGACCTCATCGGCGGCGTGATCGAAATCCTCGAACAGTTCGCCGCCGGCGAACGCGGCCTCGAAGGAATCCCGACCCGCTACCCCCAGCTCGACGCCATGAGCCAAGGACTCAAACCGGGGGAAATGTTCATCATCGCGGCCCGCCCCTCGATGGGCAAAACCTCCCTCATGATGAACATCGTCGAACACGTCGCGGTCGACCAGAACAAGCCCACCCTCGTGTTCTCCTGCGAGATGAGCGCCCAGCAGATCGTGCAGCGCCTCCTCTTCTCCCGCGCCCGCTACGCCATGTCGAACCTCCGGCCCGGACTCCAGCCCACCCGGGACGATCTCTCCCGTATCATGAACGCCTCGCGGGACCTCTCGAACGCCCCCCTCTTCATCGACGACACCCCCGCCATCCCCATCGGCGAGGTCCGCGCCAAGGCGCGGCGCAAGAAACGCGAGGAAAACATCGCACTCATCGCGGTGGACTACCTCCAGTTGATGCGCTCCCAGTCGCGCCAGGCCGACGGCTCCCGCGAACGCGAAATCGCCGAAATCTCCGCCGGCCTCAAGGCCATCGCCAAGGAACTCAACATCCCCGTCATCGTCCTCGCCCAGCTCAACCGGGGCCCCGAACAACGCGGCGGCGTCCCCAGAATGTCCGACCTCCGGGAATCCGGCGCCATCGAGCAGGACGCCGACCTCGTCGGCCTCCTCTTCCGCGAGGAATACTACCAGGACGCCGCCGGCGACGACGACCACGACCGCGACGAGCACGACGGCAAGGCCAAACTCACCCTCGCCAAAAACCGCAACGGCCCCACCGGCGACGTCGAACTCACCTTCCTCAAACCCCTCATGCGCTTCGAATCCCGCGCCTCGGAACCGCGGTAAAAATATCCCGCGGGCTCCGCCCCGAGCGGCGGCGATGGCGCCGGAGACGCCGCCGCCCACCAGAAACAGTGGCCAAGCAAGCCAATAGGCCGGGGGACGCCGCCGTCCCCGGCCGCCGTGCCCGAGCATCGAGATCACCCGCTCAGCAAACTCGTCCCCGTCATCTCCTCCGGCTTCTCAAGGCCCAGCATGGCGAGCAGAGTCGGCGCGATGTCGGCAAGGATGCCGTCCCGGACGTTCTTCTCCCCGGCATCCTCCGCCACGTAAATGGCATGCACGAGGTAGGTGGTGTGCGCGGTGTGAGGCGAACCGTCGGGGTTGCGCATGTATTCGCAGTTCCCGTGGTCGGCGGTGATCAGGAGCTTCCCGCCAAGCCGCAAGGCCTCCTCGACCACCTGCCGCACCCCGTCGTCGACCGTCTCGACCGCCCTGACGGCCGCCTCCACCACCCCCGTGTGGCCCACCATGTCCGGATTGGCGTAGTTCAAAACCACCAGATCGTAGTCCTTCAGCTTTTCCACCGCCGCGGCGGTGACTTCCGGGGCGCTCATCTCCGGCTTCTCATCGTAGGTCGGCACGTCCTGCGGCGAGGGAATGATGACGCGGTCCTCGCCCTCGAACGCGACCTCCTCGCCCCCGTTGAAGAAATACGTCACGTGCGGATACTTCTCGGTTTCAGCAATGCGCAACTGATTCAGCCCCGCCGCCGCCACCACCTTGCCCAGCATCTTCTCGAGCGTCACCGGCGGGAAGACCACCGGACAGTCGTAGCTCTCGTCATATTCCGTCATCGTCAGGTAATGTACCCGCGGCCGCCCCCCCCGGTCGAACCCCTCGAAGTCCTCCCGCAAAAACGCCTCCGACAACTGCCGCGCCCGGTCCGCCCGAAAGTTGAAAAACAACACCACGTCGCCGTCCCGCACCCGCCGGTCACCCCCGCCGAAAAACACCATCGGCATCAGAAATTCGTCCGTCTCGCCGGCCCGGTAACGAAGCGCCACCGCTTCGCTCGCCAGAACCTCCTGCCGCTCGCCCTCGCCGTGCACAATCGCATCCCACGCCAGTTTCGTGCGATCCCAGCGCTTGTCGCGGTCCATCGCGTAGTAACGCCCCACCACGGTGGCAATGCGCGCCCCATGCTCCGCCAGGCCGTCTTCAACCGTTTCCAGAAAACCCTCCCCCGCCGTCGGAGAGGTGTCCCGCCCGTCGGTTATGGCATGCACCATGATGTCCTCCACCCCGGCCGCCCGCGCGGCCCCCGTCAGCGCCACAAGGTGGTTTTGATGGCTGTGAACACCCCCGTCCGACACCAACCCGATCAGGTGCAGACGACCCTCCCGCGCCCTTGCAAACGCCTCCCTCAACGCCTCGCAGGAACCAAGTTCCCCATCCTCGATGGCCTTGTTGATGCGCGTCAGATCCTGGTAAACGATCCGGCCCGCCCCAAGGTTCATATGTCCCACCTCGGAGTTTCCCATCTGCCCGTCCGGAAGCCCCACGTCCATCCCCGAGCAACTCACGAAGCCCCTCGGATACCGCTCCCACAACCCGGCGTGGAACGGCGTCCGCGCCAACTCGACCGCGTTGCCGTCCTTCTCCGCGGTTTCGGATCCCCCGGGATTCACGCCCCAGCCGTCTCGGATGATCAGCACTACCGGTGACTTCGCCATGACGCCGGCACTCTATGGCCCACGGCCCCGCTGAAAAGAGCGAATATCACCTTTAGTAATCCCCGGAACATGCTTCCCTGTCGCGTGCCATTCCTCGAACTCCGGGACGTCCGCACCCACTTCCCGATCCGCAAGGGCATCATCGCCACCCGCACCGTCGATTGGGTCCGGGCCGTCGATGGGGTCTCCCTCACCCTCGACAAAACCGCCATCCTTGGCCTCGTCGGAGAGTCCGGCTGCGGAAAATCGACCCTCTCCCGCACCATCATGCAACTGATCCCGCCCACCTCGGGGTCGATCCTCCTCGACGGCGAGGACCTCTGCCGTCTCCCCCGCTCCGAGATCCGGCGGCGGCGCCTCGATTTCCAGATGGTCTTCCAGGACCCCTACGCCTCGCTCAATCCCCGCATGACCGTCTTCACCATCCTGTCCGAGGCCCTCACCCGGCGCCATCGCGACCTCGCCGGCTCCAAGACCCTCCTGACTGCAAGGATCGGCGAACTGATGGAGCGCGTCGGACTCGACCCGCGCTACATGCGCAAGTACCCCCACGAATTCTCCGGCGGCCAACGCCAGCGCATCGCCATCGCCCGGTCCCTCGCCCCCGACCCGAAACTCATCATCGCCGACGAACCCGTCTCCGCCCTCGACGTCTCCATCCAGTCGCAGATCCTCAACCTCCTCCTCCGGCTCCGCAGGGAACTCGGCCTCACCATGATTTTTGTCTCGCACGACCTTTCGGTGGTCCGCTTCCTCGCCGATCATATCGCCGTCATGAACGCCGGCCGCATCGTCGAATACGGTCCCGCCGAGGAGGTCTTCACCAACCCCCGCGATCCCTACACAAGGAAACTCCTCGCCGCCCTGCCGCGATTCGGCCAGAGTGCCTGAAACCCGAATCCCGATCGCGCCATGGACCCCGCCCTCTACAAGTTCATCCATTACCTGGGTGTCTTCTTCCTGCTCACCGGCCTCGGCGCCTGACTCGGCTTCTCCCACTCCCTCATCCTGCGGATGTGACGAACCCGGAAACCATCATCACATGAAGTCTGGCATCATCGGATCGGGCATGGTCGCCCGCTTTCACGCACAGGCCATCGACGCAATGGCAGACAGAACCTTGCACGCCGTCTGCCAAAGCAGCAGGAACAACGGCGAACGCATCTCTCTCTGACTCACCCCTGCTTGTTGAACCGCGCCATCTCGCGCTCCGCCTCCCGCATCTCGACCCGCCGCTTCAGGTCCTGCCTCTGGTCGGTGTGGCTCTTGCCCTTGCCGAGGCCGAATTCCACCTTCACCCGCCGTCCCTTGATGTAGACCCTCAGACAAGGCAGGGCATGGCCCCGCTGGTCGGTCATCTGCGCCAGCTTCAGAATCTCGTTCTTGTGCAGAAGCAACTTCCGCGGCCGCCGCGGAGCGTGCTGAAAATACTCCGCCGCCGTCTCCCACGGCTGAATCTGACACCCATACAGAAAGGCCTCCCCACGCTCCACCCGCACGAATGCGTCCGCAAGGTTCACCTTCCCCGCCCGAATCGACTTCACCTCCGTCCCGCGCAGCTCAACCCCCGCCTCGAACGTCTCAATAATGTGAAAATCCCGGCGCGCCTTCTTGTTGGTCGCGACATCCCGGCTCATCTCAACCCCCTCGCCCCTCCCCGAGGATGCGGGATCACTCCCCCTTCCCGTCGCTGAGCTTGACTTTTCCCTCGATGATCTCCGTCAACGCGATGTCCGCAGCGCCCATGCTGGGAACCGTGTCGATCAGCGGCGCCCGGCCCGCGTTCAACTGCTGAACGCGCCTCGACACCATGTTGATAAGAATCTGAGGATCAGGAACCAATTCTGTCGCCTTCTCGACAAGCTCGCTTTTCATAGGTACGCCCGCAAATCCAGACGACGGCTTCTTCTCCTGAAATGGGACAATGTTGTCGGCCTCCATCCGGCTGTCTGGTTCGTGTGAAAATATCGCCCCTTTCCGGGCCCGGACCGGAGGACGAATCACAATTCAAACCCCAAATCAAGAATTTTTCCGCGCTCCGATGCACCGCCTGCAATCAGCGTCAGCTCTCAACCGGTCTCCAGCGACTCCTCCCCGCCCCGCGTCCTTCAGAAAAGCTCAATCCCGAAGCGCTTCAGGATCCACAACAATAGCATAAAGAGCCCCGCCGTCAGAACACAGTTCAGCCCGAGGGCCAGCCCGAAGGACCACCCGTTGCGAAGCATCCATGGCAGAAGCAGAAACATCGGAAGCGTCGGCAACACGAACCAGAATGTTCCCTCCGCGTGGTTCGCAATCCGTCCCGCACGCTGGCCTTCAAGCCGCATCCACACCATCGAAAGCACCGAAATCAAGGGCAGAGCCACCAGAAGCGCCGACAAACGATCGTGAAAAATCTGAATCTTCGTCACAATCACGATGATCAGCGCGCTCGCCAGAAACTTCGCTCCATCGTGCCACGTCAACATGAAAACCTTGTCCCACGGAATGTTGCTCATCAGCCGCCTCCGATCGTCGTGTATCCCTTGCGGTCGGTTCAGTCTGCACGTTATGGTCGCTCCATGCAAGTGATCCGGGCCCTCCTTCCGCTCCTCGTTCCCTCGATCATGGCCGCCTGCGGCGGACCGGCTGAAACCGGGAACCCCCCCCCCCCCCCCCCCCGCCCCCCCTCCCCCCCCCCCCCCCCGCCCCGCCCCCCCCCCCCCCCCCCCGCTCAAAAGGCCGCCATCGGCAGAAAGATCTGGCAGAACGAATCCAACCGCACCATCGCCGGACTCACCCATTGGAACGAAGGCGAGGAATTCCCCTCATTCGGCATCGGCCACTTCATCTGGTACCCGAAGGGCTTCGACGGCCGTTGGACCGAAACGTTCCCCGAATTCGTCCGCTTTGCCGGCCATCGGGGCGCCCGCCGCATTCCCGACACCGCCCTCCTGCCAGACTGCCCGTGGTCATCCCGGGCCGCCTTCTACCGCGACTTCGAAGGGCCGCGGCTCACCACGCTCCGGAAATGGCTCGCCGCAAACGTCCCCTTGCAGACCGACTTCATCATGATGAAATCCCGCCGCGCCCTCCCCAACATCCTCCCCGCCGCCCCGCCGGACCAGCGGGCCCGCATCAAGGCCAACTACCAGAAGGTCGCCACAACCCCCAACGGCATCTACGCCCTCATCGACTACGTCAACTTCAAGGGCGACGGCGCCAACCCCCGCGAACAATACAGGGGGGAAGGCTGGGGACTCATGTGGGTCCTCATGGAAATGCGGAATGTCCCGCCGGGACAACCCGCCGCCCGCGAGTTCGCCGCCGCCGCCAAGCGCCGCCTCGACCTCCGCGTCCGAAATTCCCCCCCGGAACGCGGCGAACAACGCTGGACCGCCGGTTGGCACAAGCGATGCGACACCTACGCCGCGCCGCTCAAGGGTCCCTGAATGTCCAAAGTCGTCCCAAATCGGTCACCGCCCCCCTGATCCCTGACGCCTGAATGCACGGCCCGAGGCCTCGCCCCATGGCAGCATTGACTTTTGACCGCCCCTCCGCTTTCCTCCCGCCCCGGTGGCCCGCGAGACAACCCTCATCATCTTCAAGCCCGATGCCATGGCCAGGAAGCTCGTCGGGACGGTCCTGGCCAGATTCCAAGCGGAGGGCTTCCGCATCCGGGGCGCCAAAATGATGGTCCTCCATGACGAACTCCTTGCGGAACACTACGCCCACCTTACCGGCCACCCGGTCTTCCCGGCACTGTGCGACTTCATGAAGGAGACGCCCGTAATCGTCATGGCCCTCGCCGGCGACCGCGCCATCGAGCGCGTCCGCGAACTGCTCGGCCCCACCGATTCGACCCTCGCCGAACCCGGCACCGTTCGCGGCGATTTCGGCCACAAGGATCAGGACTCGAAAATGCGCAACGTCTGCCACGCCTCCGACAGCCCGGAAACCGCCCGCACCGAACTGGCCCGCTTCTTCTCTCCCAACGAGCTGTTCTGATTCTGAGACCACGGTCCGCCTCAAGCCGCGGTCTGTCCGATCCCGACCTCCGGCTCGATCTCCTCTCCCTCCACCAGATGTGCCGCCAGTTCCTCCGCCAACCCCGGCGCGTAGAGAACTCCCCTCGATCCCAGCCCGTTGAAAACATACAGGTTCCCACGGTCGGGATGCGGCCCGATCACCGGCCGCCCGCACGCAAGGGCCGGACGCACTCCCGCCGTGTGCTCGACCACCTCATAACGAAGGTCCGTGAACGACTGGACAAGATTCTCGACCGCCTGCCGTCCCTCCATCGTGATGGCGTCCGTGAGTTCCTCCCGATCGTAGGTGGTTCCGGCGCGATAGAGATTGCCCCCGAGCGGGATCAGCCATCCGCCTCGCCGGACGATGCGCTCCTGTCCGAGCCCCTGAATTCGCACCACCAGCGTCTCCCCCTTCGAAGGCTGCCCGGCAAGGAAGTGAAATACTCCCGTTCCGAGACCCGCCGCCCCGAGACATGCCACCACCGTTCCCTCCTCCTCACTCAGGACCGCTTCGCGCTCCCGGTAAATGCCCGTCTCCCGAAAGTACCCCCGCGACGCAGCCAGAAACCGCGAAACATCAAGCCAGCCGCCCCCCTTGAAAACCACCCCCCCGGCCGCCGCCTTCAAATGCGGCCCCACGTCGTCCAGAACCTCGCTCACCCACGGCGCCAGTTCCTCGCGCCGCGCCTCAAAACGCTCCCGCTCCAACGGCCCCTTGAACAACCGCAGAATCGGGACTTCTTGAAAAACCCGCTCCGACAACACCGTCTCCACGGCCCTGAAAAACGGCGCCACGCGCGGCAGATAACGCTCCACCCGCCAAGCCCGGCTGATCCCCCTTCCACCCACCGGAGTCACCAGTCCCGCCGCCCCTCTCGAACTGCCCCTCCCGCCGCCACGGTCCACCACCCGGATTTCGCAGCCGCGGTCCCACAACCGCCATGCAAGGCAGGTGCCCGCCAGCCCCTGCCCCACGATCGTCACCCGCTCGTTCATGGATTTCCTTTCGGCTCTTCCGCCATCCGGTTGGATACTCACCTCGTCGCCCGCATCTTTCAAGCCACCTTCAATCGGCGGGCGGCCAACCGGTCTCGCCTCTGACTGCCCGGGGGATCCGGCCGCCGCCCCCGCCTCTCCACCGCCACGGGGTGCCCGAAGCCCTCCGCGGCCGCCCCGCCGCGCCCCGCGGCGGGATTTCCACAAGTCGTCCCCGGCCTTCACCTCCGAACCGGCCGGAAGCCAAAGCTCGTCATGCTCCAATGCGGCGGCCAGTACCCCCGATCGGAAACCCGGCAATCAATGGCGGTCGCGTTGTAGAAGCCGCCTCGAAGAACGCGGTCATAACCAGTAGGGGGACCCGTCGGATTCTCCGCCGTCCCCGGGAGGAAGGCGCCATAGTACCGCGGCGCATGCCAATCACCGCACCACTCCTCCACGTTCCCCGCCATGTCGTAAAGTCCGTAGCCGTTCGCGGGAAATGTCCCAACCGGCGAGATATACGGAGCCGGAAGGTCGTCCCAATCCGGATGACTTTCTCTGGTTGCGCTGACGTCGTAGGAATCCGTGTCCGTGCTGTAGTAATTCGCGACGCCAACCTCCGGGTCCGGAGAGGCGGGGAAATCGTGGCTGATCTTGTCGCCCCACGGGAACCGCTTTCCGCTGAGCCCCCCGCGTCCCGCCAACTCCCACTCCGCCTCGGTCGGCAAGCGGTACCCGTTGGCGTCGTGGTCGCAGCTCCAGTCCGCCCACGAATAACATGGCGTCAGGCCCTCCATCTCGCTGCGATAGTTGCAGTATGCCGCCGCTCCGTGCCAACTCATCACCACGCACGGATATCCGCTTCCCTTGGCGCTCTTCAACTCGAAGCGCTCCGTCGCCGGATTCCACAAGATCCTGCAACCCCCGTCATCGAGATCGAGAATCTCCTGCTGGTCACCCGCGAGATTCTTCACGGTGTCCACATCCACGATCAGCTTCCCCTGCCCGTACGCCCAATCAAGCACTTCCGCCATCTGGTCGTTCGTCACTTCGGTGCTTTGCATCATGAAGGCGCTCACGTAGACCTCGTGCGGCTGTTCGTCGATCCCCGCCTCGCCAAGACTGTCTCCCATCGTGAAGGTCGTCCCGCTGCCCACCGGGGGAATCATCACGAATCCGGGAGGGATCGAGCCCTCCGCCGCCGTCACGCGGAACCGCAACTGATCCGAAAACTCGCCCGCCCAATCCGTTCCGGCATCCCATGTGATGCGCCGGTTCGACCCGGCATGCACCTCCGGCCCCGCCGAACCGCTCAAGGTCGTCATCGGGAGCGTGTAACTGCTTCCCCCGTCCGCGGACCCCTCGATCGTCACGGTGACGGGACCGCTCGTTCCCGCAAGATCGTAGTAGACGTCCACCAGTCGCGTTCCCGCCCGCTGCGAAGCCCGCACATTGGACACCACCGGCTCCGCCCCGGCTGCCATCGCCATCGCTCCCAGCACAACCGCGGCCGCGGACCGGGCCCGACGCTGCAGGTCATTGCACCATGAGATTTGCATCGTTCAGGGGTTGGTTCAATCGC
>CAYPUM010000080.1:0-11001 GCA_964413545.1 uncultured Roseibacillus sp.
CCCGGCAGCGGAGCGTCGAGGCCAACAGGGTGTATTCGCTGCGGACATGCAGGTGCACGAAGTCGTCACTCGTCTTCATGTGCAGGTTGCAGGCAACCTCCTACTCCCCCACCCCGGGCGTCTCAAGCGCGTGGAGGAAGCGGGGAGGTTTGGGCGACCCGGGAGCTTGCGGCGACTGCGGACGCGTGGCGGTGGAACGCCCCCGGCGGGCTTGTCCCGCCGGAGCGAACGATTGGTCAGCCAGCGAGGCGAGCCTCGGACCGGTCGACGGGTGCGGCGGCGGCAACGGGGAACGATCAGGAGGCTCTCTCATCGACACCCGGGGACGAAAATCCTCGAACGGCATGCGCCGTATCATGGGCCCGGGGGGCACGGCGCAGGCGCGCGGGGAAAACGAATGGAGGCGTTCCCGGGAGAGGTTTGGCGGAGGTTCGGGGACGACCGGCGCGCGAAGGGCCTGATTTGCAGGCCGGGGCCTCCCGCCGGAAAAGAGGGAGCGGTCATGTTAATGATACGCCGTCCGTGGTAGCTTGGACCCGAACTCCGCAAACCACAAAAACCATGAGCCGTCTCTACTACAAGTCCGCCGATGGCTGGCAGTTTCGGGCGCTGCGTCCGGGGGTGGCGCTGGTCACGGCGCCGGACCCGGAAGAGCCCCTCGCGGAAATCCCATATCACGGCCCGCCGGCCGGCGCAAGCCCGGCGGCGCGCTTCCTCCGTCTCGCTCCGGCCGGCGACGCCCCGGAAGCGGATGTCCTTGTGGCGCCGCCCGAGTCCCGGGCCCGGGTCAACGGGCGGCCCGTCATCGGGGGGCTGAAGGTCCTCCATGGGCGTTGCGCGGTCCGGGTCGGGGGCATGGACTTCGTCTACTGCGACGAGGACCCGGTGCGGGTGGAAACGTTCGTCCCCGGCGAGGACCCCACCTTCTGCCCGCGATGCTCGGGCCTTGTCGAAGGCGGCGACGCGGTGCGTTGCCGGTGCGGGACCTGGTACCACCAATCCGCGGAGAAACCCTGCTTCACCTATGGCGAGACCTGCGTGATCTGCAACTGCCGGACCGCGCTCGATGAAGAGGCATGGACCCCCGAACTGCTCTGAGCCATGACCAGCCGCAAAACAATCCTTGTGCCCGGCAGCGGGGCAATCGGTTCCGTCGCCATCCCGTTGATCGGCCGCGATCCCGCGGTGGAAGGCCTCATGATCTGCGACTTCGACGTGGTGGAACCGGGGAACCTCGCAGCCCAGTCGTTCGGAACCGGCGACGTGGGCCGGAAAAAGGCGCACGCCGCCCGCGACAACGTGAAGAGCTTTCGCCCCGAATTGCCGGTTCTGGCGATGACGCAGGAGGTCGAGGATCTCGCTCTGGCCTGTTTCGGCGGGGTGGTGATCGCCTGTCTCGATTCGGACGGCCCGCGGCAGGTGGCAGCGGAGCGGACGTGGATGATGGGCGGCACGTTCATCGATTGCGCGGTGAACGGCGCGGCCGGCCTGGCGCGCATCACGACCGTTCCCCCGGCCGGCGGGCGCGGCTGCTTCGAGTGCGCGTGGGACGAGCAATACGAGCGCCTCGCGGTCCGGAACAGTTGTGCGAAGGTCCCGCCGACGAACGCCCCCGCGGCGCTCGCGACCCTCGCGGCCAGCCACGGCGCCCTGCAATTGCGGAGGGTCCTCGAGGAGGGCCCCGGGACCGATACTACCGAAGTCGTCGTTTCTGCCGGGGCGCGCCATTGCTCGGTGATCCCGCGGAACCCGTCCTGCCGGTTCCACCACCGGGCGCTGCCGGTCGAGATGCTGACGGACGCCACCCTCGACCACACCCTCGGCAGCCTTTTCGACCTCCTGCAAGCGGAGGCCTTTTCCCTGCCCGGCTTCTCGTTCGACCGCCGGGTGACCTGCTCCAAATGCGGCTTCTCGGGCGAGACGCTTCGGGTGAACCGCCAAACGCTCGCCGGTCCCTGTCCCGTCTGTGGCGAAACCCTGACGGGGCTCGCCTTTCTGGCCGCGACCATGCTTCAAAGGAGCGCGGTCTCCCCGGGGGACCTTCATCACACGCTCGGGGAGATCGGGCTGTCCGCGGGAGACGTGGTCGTCCCGGCCGGCTCCCGCCATGGGATGCAGATCGGCGATCCGTTCGCATCCGAAGCACAACCCTCCACCACCCCCGTCGAAATCCGATCATGAACCCGCATCCCGATCCACTTTACGCCGAGTTCGTCGCGCGCCAGGACCCGCTCCTCGAGGCCTTCGCCGGCGCCAACCACGACCTGCTGACCGTCCGGCAGGCCAATCCCGTGGCGTGGGCCGTCGTGCTGCACTGCAAGGGCCTCCTGCGGGAGGCCGGCGGCAACATCGCCGGCGGCGAGCGCTTCGAAGCCGGGATCTACTTCCCGCCCGACCACCTGCGCCGCTGGGACCCCGGAACCGTCACGATGCTCACGCCGTGCGTCTGGCATCCCAACATCCTCGGCCCGGCCGTCTGCCTCGGGTCGATGCGCCCCGCCATGAGCATCACCGACATCCTGACCCAGTTGGTCGAGATCCTCACCTATCAGAATTTCGCCGCGCACGACGGCCTCAATCCCGCCGCCTGCCAGTGGGCGCGCAACCACCGGGAGCGGTTCCCCCTCGAGCGCCGCCCCATTCACATCCCCTCCCCTGTTTCCGCATGAGCCAGCTCCAGTCCACTCTGACCCGCGACCGCTGGATCGCGCTCCGGCGGCCGGTCGACGGCGCTCCGTCGCGCGAGGCGATGCTCTGCGCCAACGCCCGCCATGGAACGCTGGTCCGGTGGTCGCTTTCCGAGGCCTGCGACGCCGAACTGCGCGCCGAGATTCCGCCGCTCGCCGGCCTGGAACCGTGGATCAAGCGCGCCCGCGACGAGTTCGACCTCTTTCAAGGCGCGCCTGCGGAGGCCGCGCCCCCGGCGGAGGCGGCCGACCCCGGATTTGTGACGGACCACCTTGCGATGGTGCGCGAGGCAGGCTGGTCGCCCGAGACGCGGTCCGGCGGCGAGACGGTCGTCCCGCTCGGTGCGGGCGGCGGTCTCGCCGTCTTCCGCGCCATTGCCGGGCGGGCCGGCCTGTCGTGCGCCGCGCTTTCCGGGCTTCCCGCCGGGGCGGGTTGCCGGGAGGCGGTCGCGGCCTACTGCCTTGCGGCGTCCGCCGGGCTGCGCCTGGCGCGCCCCTGCCTCGTCGAGGGCGGCGAGGTGCTCTGGGCCGTTCCCCTTCCGGCCGATCCCGATCCGGGCTTCCTCGATCACGCCCTCGGGGCGCTCGCCGCCGCCTTCCGCGCCACCGCCCCGGAAATCGAGGCCCTCGCCGCGCATCCCCTTCTCGCATCCGAATGGATGCCCCACCATGAACAACAACACTGAACCAGTAGAATACTAAAACAATGGTATCTGACGAAACCATGACCATCAACGCCACCGACGTCACCGGCCAGCGCCGCGTGACGGTCCGGGCGCGGCGAAACTCCACCGTCGACGACCTCATCAGGGACGCCGGCACCCGGATGCGCCTCCACCATGAGGACGCCGAAAACCGCGAGGTGACGTGGCACGCCCGCGACGAAAAGCGCGGCGTGGCGCTGCACCGCAGCCAGATCGTGGGCGAGGCCCTCCGCGACCATGACACGGTCCGGATCCAGCCCGAGATCTCGGCGGGCCGGTTTTAGTCAACCCGCCCCTCCGCACGAGCCATGGCCCGTTACTTCTACACCTTGCAGATCCTGCGTGACAGCCGGGACCCGGTGGGCGACCCGCTGGGTGTCGAGTCGCCGTATCATCGCCTCGTCGAGGCGCTCCGCTGGCGCTGTGAATGCCGGGGAGTCCGCTTCGATCCGGCGCGGATCGAGGTCGTTCCGTGCTGGTCGGACCAGGGGGCGCCGTTCGTGGAAGCCCTCGAACTGTCCACCCCCGGCCGGCACGACGTGGTGCGTCTCGACCTCCGCCAGTTCTATCTGCGCGAGGCGAAGAAGGCCGCGGGCCGGCTCGTGCTGGAGGAGGCGCTCGAGCCGGGCGACCGCTACGACTTCCGCCTCGCGGCACACCGGCGCAGCGAGAACCCCCAGCCACCCGTGAATCTCCTCTACTACGACGAGGTGCACGAGAACGGGGACCGCCCGGCCGCGGCGCGCAAGTGCGACGCCGGCTTCGAGGCGGCCTCCGACTTCGAGGTCCTCGTCGATGAGGGCGTCCTCGACGAGGCCGTCGCGATGGCGCGCCGGGCCGGCGGCAAGGAAGCCGGCGGCTTTCTATTCGGCCGCCTCCTGCGCTCCTCCCGCGGCGCCTCGCCGTACCTGCGCGTCACCGCCCTCGTCCCGGCCGAGGAAGGCCAGGGCGGCCGGGCCTCCTTTCAGTTCACGCCCGAAAGCTGGAACCGCGGACGCTCGGAACTCGCGGCCCGGGGCCGGGGAGAGATCTTCGCCGGCTGGGATCACAATCACCCCGACATGTGCTCGGAGGCCTGCCCCGAGGAGAAGCGGGCGGTTTGCCCCCTGCGCAAGCCGTTTCTCAGCGAGGCCGACCTCCTCTTGCACGAGACCGTCTTCGCGGCGCCGTACAACGTCGCCCTCCTCGTCTCCGACGACGGCCACAACCTGACCCCTTCCCTGTGGGGGTGGCGGGACGGGCTGGTCGTCCGTCGCGCCTACTCCGTCATCAACCCTTCCTGAAAACATGAAAAAACTCTCAGAATCCATTGGCCCTGAGCGTGCGAAGGCATATTCGCACGCCCTCTGCCTCCGCGACGACATCTCGCTGCGGCAGCGGACTCAACTCTTCGCCATGGCGCGGGACGGATACGCCGCCGCCATGGACCCCGAGATCGCAAAAGCCTGCGACGAAGCGCTGGCGCGAAAACTCCAGGAGATCCAGCAGGACGTCTTCGGAACGCAGCGGGCCCTCCGAGCCGAGATCGAACAACTGACCTCCCCGCCGCACTTCCCCTCGCGCTACCTCGCCCCGGCCGCCGGCGGCCGGGCATGGGTCGCGCTGGACGGCGGCGGCGAACGCATCGTCACGATCCACGAGAGCGTCTCGGACCTTGTGCCCGGCGACTTCGTGGTCCTCTCCGCGGAGCGCAACATCATCATCGGCAAGATCTCGCGCACCCAGACCGGCGACTTGGCCCGCTTCGAGCGCACCGCCGGCGGCGGCCAGGTGATCGTCGCCCTGCGCAGCGAGGAGGTCCTCTGCGAGCCGGTCAACGGCCTCGAGGTCGCGGATCTCAAGCCGGGAGACGCCGTCCTGGTCGACTCACGCAATCGTCTTGCGATCGAGAAGGTGGAGGACGAGAAGGCCGCCCGCCTCCCGTTCGAGGTCGAGGAGATCGCGGATCTCGACGAGAGTGACGTGGGCGGCCTCGACGCCCAGCGCGAGGAACTCGTCGAAACGCTGGCCATCAGCCTCGATCAGCAGTGCATCGCCGACTTCCGCCTCGGCGAATCGATCACGATCCTCCTGACGGGCCCCCCGGGGGTCGGAAAGACGCACCTCTCCCGGATCGCCTGCTCGGTGCTTTCGCGGCGATACGGGCGGGCGGTGCGCTTCATCGCCATCCGCCCGTCGGGGTGGAAATCGGAATGGGTCGGCGCCACGGAGCGCGCCATCCGGAACACCTTCAATGCCATCCGGCAGGTCGCGAGCGGGGACGGGGGCGCCTACACCATCGTCTACCTCGACGAGGTGGAATCGTTCGGCCGTGTCCGGGGGAGTTCCGGCCACAACACGTACGTCGATGACTTCACGAACGCCCTCCTCGCCGAACTCGACGGCTTCGAGGGGCTCGACCGGGTGGCGATTCTCTCGTCCACCAACCGCAGCGACCTCCTCGACCCCGCCTTTCGCGAGCGCATCGGGCAGGTCACCATCGAGATCCCCCGCCCGCGGTTCGAGGCGGCTCGCGCCATCTTCAACATCCACCTCAAGGAGAACGACCCATGGGCGGCGGACAGCACGAGGTCGGACGCCATCGAAGCGGCCCTCGCCATCCTCTTCCTGGGAGACGAGAACACCGTGAGCCGCATCACCTTCAACGACGGCTCGGCCCGCGTCGTCAAGCCGAGCCAGCTTCTTTCCGGGCGGCTGGTGAAGGCGATCAGCGCCAACGCCCGCCGGACCGCCGCCCGCCGCCGGGTGCGGCCCGGCTCGAACGGCGGCCGGATGGAAGTGGCGGACGTCGTCGAGGCGGTCGAGGCGGGCATCGACGGCCTGCGGAGCGCCCTGAGCCGCGACAACGCCCGATCCTACCTCGCCGGCCTCCCGCAGGACCGCACCATCGTCTCGGTCGAGCCGGTCCGGCCCCGACCGCTCCATCCCGGCCGTTACCTGAACTCCTGATACCATGCACACCGTAGAACAAACGCCGTCCCGGGTCCCGAAGATCTGCGGATTCGACTGCGAGGTGGGAAACGTCGACCCGCTGCGGTCCGACCGGGGCCGGCATGCCTCGTGGCTCCTGCTGCGCGGGATCCCGGGCGTCCCGGCCGGTCTCTTCCAGCAGCACGCCCAGGACAGCGGACGGCGCTTCCTGCCCGAGACGGGCGCCAGCGCATACATCGACCTGCAGCACCTCGAGCTGGCAGGCCCTGAATGCGCGAGCGCCTTCGACCTCTGCGCCGCCTTCCACGCCATGCTGGACGTCACGCGGGACGCCGCGCTCGAGGCCAATGCCGGCCGCCCCGCCGGGGAGCGCATCCGCGTCCACGCCAACAACAGCGACGGCCACGGCGAAAGCTGGGGCGGGCACCTCTCGGTGCTGCTGTCGCGGCCCGCCTTCCGTTGGATCTTCGGGGAGCGCCTGCACTACCTGCTCTACCTTGCCTCGGCCCAGGTGAGTTCGGTGGTCTTCAGCGGGCAGGGGAAGGCGGGCGCCGAGAACGGGGCGCCGCCGGTTCGGTTTCAACTCAGCCAGCGCGCGGATTTCTTCGAGTGCCTTGTGGCGGAGCGCACCACCTTTGCGCGCCCCCTTGTGAACTGCCGCAACGAGAGCCTCGCGTGCGCCGAGTCGCTCGCCCGGCTGCACTGCATCTTTTTCGACACCACCCTTTGCCACACCGCGACCATCTTGCGGACAGGATTCATGCAACTCATGCTGGCGCTCATCGAGGCGGAGCAGGTCGATCCCCTGCTGATCTTCGAGAACCCCCTCGAGGCGCTGCGGGACTTCTCGCACGACCCGTCGCTCCGGTCGGAGGCGCGGCTGCTTTCGGGCCGGCGGGTCACCGCCCTCGAACATCAGTATCTGCTCCTCGAAACGGCGGCGCGCTTTGTCGAGGCCGGCGGCACGGACGGCTTCGTGCCCCGTGCCCGGGAGATTCTCGCCATCTGGGAGGAAATCCTCAATGCCCTCGCGGGCCGGAACTGGGACGCGCTCTTTCCTCGTCTCGACTGGGTGGCGAAACGACAGCTCCTCGATCAAACCGCCGCCCGATGCTCCGGCGGCTGGGACGCGCCGCAGGTCAAGGTCCTTGACCACGTGTGGTCCGACCTCGAGGACGGCGCCTTCACCGGTCTCGCGGCGGCGGAGGCGATGGAGCGGCGGGTGAGCAAGGGCGAGGTCGAGCGGGCCCGCAACCAACCCCCGGCCGACACGCGGGCCTGCGGACGCGCCCTCCTCCTCCAACGGTTCGCGGAGAAGGTGCGGGCCGTCGATTGGGATGCCGTCACCCTCTGGCACCGCGGCGACCGCCTCGAAATCCCCCTCCCGAATCCCGCCGGCGCCACCATGGCCGAACTGGCCGGCGCCGCGGACCTCGACGACGACGAGTTGCTTGCTTTCCTCGGGGCCCGCCCCGCCGCCCCGGCCTGCAGAATCCACACCCCGGCGGAGGCAGATTACGGAACCCACTATTCAACCTGAACCAAAACCGATCCATGAATCAAAAACAACGACTCCACGACCCCTGCCCACCCTCCTCGGAGGATGACGGCGATCAGAACGAAGGCCAGGCCCTCAAGGCCGCCACCGCCAAACTCGCCGCCGCGGAACAGGCCATCACAAAGGCCCTCTCCCAGGACAGCGAATCCTACATCGAAACACAAAAACAACACGGCGGCCAGTAGCGCACCCCGCACCACGCCCCCCACCATCATGCCATTCATGGGACTGGAGACGGAGCTGGCCCTCTCGGGGGTCGGCGCCGGCGGCCGCCGGGCGCAGATGCGGGCGGTCCTCGACCGGTTCGAGGCCGCCGCCCGCAAGCACCTCGTGCACGTCAGCGACGGGTCGCGCCTTCCGGGGATGTTCCTTGCCAACGGGGGGCGGCTTTACCGGGACGCTGCCGGCAACGGCGCCGCCCACACCGAGATCACGACGCCCGAGGTCGACAACCCCGACGAGCTGGTCCGCCAGATCATGGTGACGGACCGGCTGGTGTCCGAGGTGGCGGCCCGGGCGGGGGGCTCCGACGCGGTGCGCGAGATCATGGCCTCCAAGATCAACTACTGCTACGCCAACCGCCGTACCAGTTGGGGCAGCCACGAGAACATCTCGGGACGGGCCGACCCGCCCCAGATAACCCCCTTTCTCGCCACCCGCATCGTGCTGACCGGGTGCGGGGGGTTCGTGACCGATTCCGAGGGTGTCGAATTCACCATCAGCCCCCGCCTGCACTTTCTGACGTGCGAGGTTTCGGGAAACACGCAGGGGAACGACCGCGGCCTCTGGAACACCAAGGACTGCCCGCTGGCCAACAACTCCCCGCGGGTTCACATCATCGCCGGCGAGGGCAACCAATCCAACCTCTCGAACTGGCTGAAGTTCGGGACCACCGCCCTCGTGGTGGCCGTGATGACCCGCGGCGGCGTCAGCCTCCCCGCCGGGATGCGGTTCAAGAACCTCCTGAAGGCCGCGCACCGCTTCGCCCTCGATCCGGCCTGCAAGGCCCGCTCGAAGACCCTCGCCGGCGGCCTCGAGGGCGCCGTCGCCATCCAGCGCCACTACCTGCGCCTCGTCGAAGACCGTCTCGCCGGCCTTCCCGAGTGGGCCCCCGCCCTCTGCCGCGTGTGGCGCCGCACCCTTGACGGCCTCGACGCCGGGGGGTCGGAAGCCCTCGCCGCCCGCCTCGACTGGTGCATCAAGCGCGAGCTGGTCTTCGGACCGTTCATCCGGCGTTCCGGCTGGAGCTGGGAGAAGATCGCGGCGTGGAACGGGGCTGTCGCGCGTCTGCGCAAACACCTTCGCAAGGAGAACCAGATCGAACTCGACCTCCGGCCGTCCCGGGCCGCCGCTCCCGGCCCGGCGCTGAAGCGGGCCATCGACGACGGCTGGCTGCATGGCGATCAGGTCGATCCCGCCGAGCTGGAGGAATTCGCAACGATGCGTTCCCGGCTGCGCGAGCTGGACATGCGCTACATGCAGATCGGGCCGGATTCTCTCTTCGCCGCGCTGGACCGGGCCGGCGCGCTCGATCATCGCGTCGAGGGCGTGCCCGAGCCTCAAGAGGACCCGCTGAATCCGCCACCCCCGTCCTCCGGCCGGGCCGTCTTGCGGGGAGCGCTGGTCGCCCGGCATGGCGGCCGCGGCGACCAACCGCCGGACCGCTTCAGTTGCACGTGGACGCGCTTCGTGGACCACAGGAAACGGTCGGTGGTGGACCTTTCCGACCCGGAATGCCAGAACGAACGCTGGTCGTCCCTGCCTGCTCACCCGGAGGGCAGGCGAACCTTCCCGCTGAGCCTCATGTTGCTGCGGCAGGCCACCGATACGGCCTCAGCCGCCCTCGATTCGGGGGACATTGAATCAGGCCTCCGGGCCCTCAACAACCACGAGATCCTCCGCGCCCTGCCATGTCTCCCGCCCCACCGGCGTTTCGCATACTGGAAGCAGTTGGCCCGCATCCAGGCCCGGCGCCAAGCGCTGCCCGAAACCCTCGATGCCCTCCGCGAACTCAAACGCTGCGACGCCGGGGACTGCGAAACCATGCTCGAAGAAGCCGCGGTGCTCTCCCTCCTCACGTTGCAGGCGCACCCCGAGACCGTGCCGTGCATCGCGAAGGTCGAACGGCGCCTCGCGAACGAGCGCGGCGCCCCCCAATGCAGGATCGCATACTTCCGCTCCCATGCCGCCCTCGCCTTCAACCGTCTCGGCGACCCCGAGGCGGCACGGCGAAACGCGAACTGGGTGCTCGACAACACCACCTTCGACGACAACTACCCGTGGATTCGGGGCCGCTGCGAACTGGCCCTCGCCGAGTCAATCCGCCTCGCCAACCTCGAGTGCGACCTCGAGGAGGCCGAGCGGCTGACCACGGCCGCCCTGCGGCGCTATCGCTCGGTCGATTATCGTGGCGCCCTTGCCGACCTCGCCTTGCCGCAACTTGCCAAACTCCGCGCCGCCGCCGGACAACCGGAGGCCGCTCTGCCGCTCCTCGAAGAGGCCCGCGGGATTCAGAAGGAGCTCTCCCTTCCGGGCATCCTGCGCACACACTTCCTTCATGCCCGCCTCGATGCCGGCCGCGACCCCGCCACCCGCCTCCGCCTGCGCCGCGAGGCCGAGGTGCTCGCCAGCCTCCGCAGCGCCTGCCAGCACTGCCCGCTCACCAGAAAGATCCTCTTCCACTGGAACGAGTGGTGCGCCGGCCAGCCCGATCCCGAACCCTCCGGCGTGCGGGACGCCTTCTGGGGGGTCTGAGCCGCTCCCCCCATCGTCCTATTCCGGATGCGTCACCCCGCGCTGCACGATGCGGCTGGATTCGAAGATCCGCGAACTGAGCGGGTTGCCGGGGTCCGAAAGTTGAAAGCTCGTCTCGCTGACGGCCCACGCCACCCCCGAAGGTCCCGCCTCCGGCAGCGGCGGCAGATCAAGCTGCCCCGCCAGTCGCGCCGCGCCCCGCGTCTCCGGACCGCTCAGACCGCAAAACACCGCCCAGATCCGCGTCGGATCACCCCGCCGCTGCACCGCCGAAACCCCGTAGGACTTCCAGCCCGTCCGCCCCCCACGAACCTCGTGAACCATCTCCCCCGCAATCACCGACCGGTTCGCCCCCGGCGGCGGCCTG
>CAYPUM010000081.1:0-10909 GCA_964413545.1 uncultured Roseibacillus sp.
CGGCGGGGAACTGCATGTCGGCAAGGATGCCGATTTCGGGCGTTGGTTCCCTTCGTCGATGGCGCCCTCATCCTCTCCGGCGGAACGTTCCGTGTCGACCGGCACCTCCGGTTGGGCGATTACGCGAAAGGGGGGTCCATCCTGCGATTCCACAATCCCGGGTCGTCGCCCCCCGTGACGGTGGGAGGCAACCTCGTTCTCGGGCGGGTCGCGCTCGACCTGACCTTTGATTCCGGATACGTCCACACCCCCGGCAGCGTCATCACCCTCGTGGAATATGGATCCCGGGAGGGCCAGTTCGCGAACTTCCGCCGCGGAGACGAATTCAACTGCGGCCCCCACCGGTTCCGGATCGATTACGACGTTCCTGGTAGCGGACCGTCATCGATCCGGCTGACCGCTTTGGAGAACTGGGATCAGGCCGCTTCGCCGCCGAACATCGTGCTCGTCCTTGCGGACGACCAGGGATATGCGGACTTCCGCCCGCATGATCACCCGGACCATGGCCGCCTGTTTCCCATGCCGGTGGTGGAATCCCTGGCAGCGGCGGGGGCGCGATTCAGCAACGCCTACGTGACCGGAGGCACCTGCCACCCGTCGCGCTGTGCGATCCTTTCGGGAGTCCATCAATGCCGGCTTGGAAACGAAAACAATCTTTGGTCCGCGCACTACGTGGACGGTCTCCCCCAAAGCGTCCGGACCATCCCGCGACGCCTCCAGGGGGTGGGCTACCGGACGTACGGGATCGGCAAGTGGCACCTTGGATTCGCCATTGACTTCCACCCCGCCGTCCGGGGGTTCGATCGTTGGTGCGGTTTCCCCGGAAGCAGCCGGTCATACTGGGAAGACCTTCGCGAGTATAATGTGCTCTATGAGCGATTCGTCCCGGACTACGCCTCCGAAAACGGGGATTATCTCACGGACCGCATCGGAGACAAGGCGGTCGAGTTTATCGAAGAAAGCGTTGTGAATCATTCCGGTCAGCCCTTTTTCCTCTGGGTGTCGTTCACGAGTCTCCACGCCCCCATGGACATCGATGTGGGAGCGGACGGCGCCCGCTATGCCGAATTGAAGACGCGGCTCGAAACGGAATTCGGCCTGCAAGCCTCCGACTACTCCGAAAACCCGCCGTCTTTCCCCGGATACGACCCCGCCACCGTCGCCGCAAACCGGCAGGAACTCGCCGCCATGACGCTCGCCCTCGACGAGAATATCGGAAAGATCATCCAGAAGCTCGATGCCGAGGGAATCGCAGACAACACCATCATCCTCTACCTCAACGACAACGGAGGCGGCGGCGTTGAGAACTTCTCGTGCAACAGTCCCCTCGCGGGAGAAAAAGGCAGCAGCATGCGCGAAGGCTCGATCCGCGTCCCTTGTGTGATGAAATGGCCCGGCACCATCAATCCGGCCGGACGAGTCATCCCGGACCCCGTGAGTTCCCTCGATTTCATGGCAACCCTCCTCCACGCCGGGAACGCCCCCCCTGCCGCGCGTCACGGCCTCGACGGCCTGGACCTCTCAGGGCTCCTCCGCGGTCAGGAACCGCTCCCGGCGGAACGCGTGCTGACGTGGCGCGAAGGAGGAGTAACGGCCGGAGGAAGCGCCATCCGGCACGGACGCTGGAAGCTTGTTGTCTCGGACGCCTTGCAGACGGAAGAACTCTACGACTTGTCGGACGATGTCGGCGAAAGCATCAACGTGATCGGCCAGTTCCCGGAAATCGCGGCCGATCTGCGGGCCCGCTTCGCGGCATGGGAAGCCGCCACCCTTCCGCCGCTCTTCGGCCCGAACATGGCGTGGGTCGACGCCGGTCTCGAGCGGCACGCGATCGCCGGAGGCTTTCGGGTGAAGGAAACAAGCGGTTCATGGAAGCACATGTCGGCACCGTTTCGCCAACCGGTCGACATCGACGAGGACTTTCACTGTTCCTTCTTCGTGCGTTCCAGCGAGCTGAACCACGGCCCCAATGCCCGGTTGGGCTATGGCCTCGGAGACTCGGACGCCCGCGCGACGCTCATCCTGTTCGGAATCGATTTTTCGACCGGAGAGCTTCTCATCTCGGAAGGCAAGAGCGGAGCCTTCGCATCGGCCGGGCTGCTCACTCCCCCGGCCAGCTTCGAGGAAGCGTTCATCGATTGGAATGCCGGCTCCGGAATGATGACATTCCGGCTTGCGGACTCCGTGGTGAGCCTCGCCCTGAGCGGGACCTATTCGGATTTGACCCACTTCTCGGTGGGAGCGTCCGGCATGGAGGGCGAACTCACCTCGTTGCGGCCGGGAACCGGATCCGCGATCGGGGAATCGGCCCGGATCGACCTGCTGGATGCCGCAAGCGGGACGCTGCGCTTCGAGCTGGAATTCGACGCCTTGCCACCCTTCACACCGGTTGCCACCCGCTCGACCGCCGCGGATTTTGATTTTTTTCGATTCGATCCGGACGCCTTGGTCGAGAGCCTTGGTGGCGGGCGTCTGCGGATCACCACCACCCGCGACCCGGCTGCCGGCGGCGAGTTTTTCAAGTTCAGGTTCACTCCGTAGCGGCATGCTGATTGGAGATTCCCTGTTGCCGGGTGTCGCCTTGCCGGCCACAGGCATTCTGGAACGGCGCCGGGAGTCCGGGCCCTTTCACACGATCAGCATGCAGTCTCCGTAGCTGAAGAACCGGTAGCGCTCCCGCACCGCTTCCTCGTAGGCCCTCAGGATCAGCTCGCGGCCCGCAAAGGCGCACACCAGCATGAGAAGCGTGCTGCGGGGCAAATGGAAGTTGGTCAGCAGGGCGTTCACCACCCGGAAACGAAACGGGGGATGGATGAAGAGGCGCGTGCGGCCCCGCGCCGGGGTCAGATGAGGCCGGCCGTCCGGCCCCGGCCGGCGCCCCCCCGGTCCGGCCTCCAAAGCAAGGTGCTCGAGGACGCGGGTCACGGTGGTGCCCACCGCCACCACCCGTTCGGCGGCATTGATCGCGGCGGCTGCTTCGGAACCGAGGTCGAAGGCTTCTTCATGCATGGCGTGCCGGCGCGGGTCTTCAGTCTGGACCGGCCGGAACGTCCCGGGGCCGACGTGCAGGGTGAGGAAGGTGTGAGGGAGGGTTTCAAGGAGTTCCGGCGTGAAGTGCAGTCCGGCGGTGGGGGCCGCCACCGCGCCTTCCTTCCGGGCGTAGACGGTTTGGTAACGCTCCCGGTCTTCCTCTTCCTCGGCGCGCTGCATGTATGGGGGGAGGGCCAACTGCCCGTGGGCGGCCTCGTCGACCGGCCGGTCCCACTCGATGAGACGATGGCCTTGGGCGTTCACCTCCAACACCGTCCCGATACTGGCCCCGACCCGCACCGTGCGGCCGGGCTTCATCCGCCTCCCCGGCCGGACGAGGCACCACCAGCGCCGCGGCCCCGCCACCTCGATCCGGAACACCTCGACGCGCCCGTCGTCCGAAAAATAACGCGCCGGAACCACCCGCGTGTCGTTCAACACAAAGAGGTCGCCCCGCCGCACGCAGGAAGGAAGATCGGCAAAACGCCGGTGATCGACCGCGCCCCGCGCGCGATCCGCCACCAGCATCCGCGAAGCCGAACGATCGGCCAGCGGATGCTTCGCAATGAGTTCCGCGGGAAGATCGTAATCGAAGTCCGAGGTTCGCATTCCGGAAGATCTTTCAGTCGAGCCGGATCAGGCCGGACTCTCTCGCGATCGCTTCGAGGTCGTGGATGACTCCCGCGCCGAGTCCGGGCGGATGTTGGAGCCTGACGCCCACCACCACCGCTTCCTGCCCGTCGGCGGGCAGCGAGACGGTCTGGACCCGGGACGGTCCGCGTTGGAGTTCCCAGCGGTCCGTTTCGCCGCAGGGCGTCCAGCCGCCCGACCGCAGTCCGTCGAGCAGGGCGGATCGGGCCGTGGGGGCTGGCCCGAGAAAGGAGAACTCCAGCGTATCGCGCACCTCGTCCTGATAGACCTTCCATGTCTCCCGGCCGAACCGCGGGGCCGGTCCCCCTGCGAGCCAGCGGAAAAACCCCCTCACTCTGGGCTGCAGGTAAGCCGCGGCCCGCAGCAGGAACCGCGCTTCGGCCTTCGCGAATCCCGCCTCCAGCCCCCGCCGTGGCATCGAGTGGATCTCCAGCCCCTGATAAGGCGCCTCTCCCATCGTGCCGTGGTAGATCACACCCCGCGCGTCCACCGAGACCGTGCCGCCCGTGTAGAGGCATCCTTCCCAACGGATCTCGCGGTCTTCGAACCGTTCCGGATGGGCTTCGTAAAGGAGAGCTTCGGCCCGGCCGTAACCCGCCTGCTGTCGCAGATACCCGAAAAGGGTCTCCCGCCGCCGGTGCCACACAATGGCCGCCGGCGCAAAGGCAAGCTCCCAACCCGCCTCCGCCACCCGCCAGCAGAAATCGACGTCGTCCCCCGCGCTGGTGAACTGCGCCCGAAACCCGCCCGCCTGCTCGAACGCTTCCCGCCGCACCGAAAGATTGCACCCCGGAAGGTGCTCGGCCCGCAGGTCGCCCAACAAAACATGCGAGGGAGCGCCGGGGGCCGCCCCGACCACCGCCGCCTGCAGGCTCCGCGCCGCGGGAGGCAGGTTCGGCCCCCCCGCCGCCCCCACCTTCGGGTCGTCATAAGTCCGCGCCAGCCAGAACAGCCAGTCCCGGTCCGGTTCGCAGTCGTCATCGGTGTAGGAGATGATCCGGCCCTTCGCCAGATCCGCCCCCCGGTTGCGGGCTGCCGAGAGACCGGCGTGCTCCTGGTAATGATACCGCACCGCCGAAAATCGCGCCGTCACGGCCCGCGTCGCATCGCTCGATCCGTCATCCACCACCAGAACCTCGAAGTTCGGGTAGTCGAGCCGCGTGGCCGCCTCGAGACACGCCCCCAACAGCGCCGCCCCGTTGCGGGTGCAGATCACGACCGAGATCGGCGGAGGTTCGGAGACCGTCACCGCGTCGCGGTGGCTCCGGATCCCCGGCAACCTGCGGCCCATGGCCGTCAGGGCAGGCTTCGCGGTGCGATCCGCCCGCGTCAACCCGAAGGCCCAGTCCGTGACCTTGTGTCCGCCGGTCCACCATCGATCCGACCATGTGAAGATGGTGGTCCCGGCAATCCCCGCCTCGAGACACTCCGTGAGGTGCCAGTCCAGCACCTCCGCCTGCCGCTGTTCGCCGTGGCGCAGCGTGTCCAGCCCGAATTCCGTCACCACCACCGGGCGGTCCCCCGCAATGTTCTGAAGCCGCGCAAGGTAAGCGCCCATCGCCCTCCGCTCCTCGAGATAGATGTTGAACGCCGTGAAGTCCGCGTTGCGCGGCTCGAGGTACTCGGTGCTCGGGTAGTTTGAATATGCCACCAACAGGTCCGGCGCTTCCGCCCGGCAGGCCTCGATCAACTCCTCGAGCGCCTCCCGCACCCGCACCGGCCCCATCCAGCGCACAAGGTCGGAGGCCACCTCGTTCGCCACAAGGAGGGCCCCGAACGCCGGATGACCGCCCAGCCGTTTCGCCAGACTCGTCAGCCGCACCAGCCCTTCCGCCAGCAACCGCGGCTCGCCGACGAAGTCATGCGCCCACGCCCATGGCGCCCCGCCCATCACCACCAACCCGCACGCCCCGGCCGCATCAAGGAACTCCCTCCCCGGTTCCTCGTAGATCCGCACCGCGTTGAAGCCATGCCGCGCCATCCGCGCCAGCTCCTCCCCCGCCTCCAGTTCTTCCCCTCCCGGGAATGGTCCATACGTCACTCCCTTCAAAAAGACCCGCTCCGCCCCGCGCGCCAGAAAACGACCGTCCACGCGCAAACGCCCCTGTCCCCTTCCCGGCACCCCCACAGCATGCCTCCCTCCCCACCCCCATCGCAAGCCGCGGAACCCCGCCCGCCACGCGTCTGCCGGTCCGCCTCTCCCCCTTCCTGCCCTCCCCCCCCTTCGTGTCCTCGTGGGGGCCCCCTTCCCTCCCCCCTTCGTGCGAGTCCTCAAACGACCTCGATGAAGGGCTCGTTCGAGGCGACGATTTCGCCGATGACGGCGGCGCAGGGGGCCTTGTCTTCGGCGAGGGCGGCAAGGACGTCATCGAGTCGCGCCGGGGAAACGCAGAGGAGGAGGCCGCCGCTGGTTTGGGCGTCGGCGAGGAGAAGACGCGCCGCCTGCGACACGTCGCCGGAAAATGAGGTCCACTCGGCGGCGGCGGCAAGGTTGTTCCTCGTTCCTCCCGGCACGCAATCGGCCTCGATCAGTTCCATGACGAAGTCCGCTATGGGCGGGACCTTCCCGGCATCGAGGCGGGCCGCGACCCTGCTTTCGCGGATCACTCCGCGAAGATGACCGAGCAGGCCGTAACCGGTCACATCCGTCCCGGCGCGCACCAGCTCCCGCTCGGCGAGCACGGCGCCCGGCGTATTCAGGGTGGTCATGAGATCGATGGCACGCGCCGCGGCCCCATGGGTTTCGAGTCTTCGTTTGATGGCGGTGGAGACGATCCCGGTGCCGAGCGGTTTGGTGAGCACCAGAAGATCCCCCGGAATCGCGCCGGCGTTGGTGACAAGGCGCTCGGGATGGACGAGACCGGTGACCGAGAGGCCGTAGAGGGGCTCGGGATTCTGCACGGTGTGCCCTCCGGCAAGGACGCATCCGGCCTCCATCACTTTGTCGGCCCCGCCCTTCAGGATCTCGTTCACGATATCCAGCGGCAACTCATCTTCCGGGATCCCCACGACGTTCATCGCGATCAGGGGGCGCCCGCCCATGGCATAGACGTCCGAGAGGGCGTTGGCCGCCGCAATCTGCCCGTAGGTGTACGGCCCATCGACAACCGGAGTAAAAAAATCAATCGTCTGGACGAGGGCCCGCTCGGAGTCGAGACGGAACACGGCCGCGTCGTCCGAGGTGGCCGCCCCGACGAGAAGGTCGTCATGCCGCACCTGGGTCAACCCGCACAAGACCTGTGCGAGATCGGCTTGCCCGAGCTTCGACGCTCAGCCCGCGCAGGAGGACAATTCGGTCAGGCGCCTGATGTCTTCGCGTGACACGCGCCTACTGTAGGAGATGAAGCACGAATTTCCAGAGGAACCGGTTGTTCGCACGGGGACGCCGGACGGATTTCACCACGAAGAGCACGATGGAAGCGAAGGATGGCGTCCGACGAGCTGTCAAACCGGGTCATTGGCTGTGCCATTGAGCACCGCGTGAAACGACACCTTCCTCGTAATCCGTAATCGTCGCGCGTCATCGTTCGCAAAAACCGCCGCTCGCAGAACCTGACTCATTTGTGCCGGCTTCGGAATTTCAAGGACTCTAATGAGGCAGGGCCTCGGACCATGATGCAGGATTCAAGATGCAGGATGCAGGATGCAGGATGCAAGACGCAGGATGCAGGGAACACGGGGCTGCATCCTGCATCTTGCACCCTGCATCAGGCAGGGCAACCTTGCGTCCGGAAAACCTGACCCACTTGTGCCGGCTTCTGGATTTCAAGGACTCTAGCGCCGCCGGCCGCGGAAGCGGTTCCGCGGGTCGCGCTCGTCGTACGTCTCCTCATCGCGGTATCCGAGGATCCCATGGCGGCGGAGGTTCTGCAGGAATTTCCTTGCGTCCTCGGCGGGCTCCTTGTCGTAAGCAAGGGTTCCGAGCAGGCCTTCCTCGTCGGTTACGCTCTCCAAGGCGTCGCTGGCGTCGTCCGCGGCCTGCGCGATCGAATCGACCGCCTTGGGAACCTTCTCGAGGGCGGGACCGAGTTTTTCCATTTCGGACGAGGCCTTGGCGAAGGCGCCGTCCGCGGAGGCGGCGGCGCGATCGAGGTTCTGGAGGGCGCGCTGGGCATCGGCGAGCAACGGCTTCATTTCGAGGCTTGCTTCGCGGATGTTGCGGGACGCTCCCCGCAGATCCGCAAGGGTTTCCCCGAAGTTGGTCATGTTTTGCTCGGTAAGCACCTTTTCATTGATCGAGGTGAGGCTCTCGTTGAGCGATTTTGAAACGCTGCGCGCCTCTTCGATGGCCTGATCGATCCTTGTCAAGGTGGTTCGGGACCGTTCCATGAACACGGCCGCGTCGGAGGCGATGCGCTCTGCGTCGGATTGAATGCGGTCCAGACCACTCGGTCCCCCGCCCTCGATGAAATCGCCGTCCTGAAGGTACTCTCCCGCCGCCTCCTCGGGCGGCGGCGGCGTGATCGTGATGGCCTTGTCGCCCAAAACCGTCAGCGAGGTGATCTGGAAGGCGGCGTTCCGGTCGATGCGGGGGGCCTCCTCGTGGATGACGACCTTCACGCGGACCTTGCCGGCGGAGGTCAACTCCGGTTCCTCGACGACCTGCCCCACGGTGGCGCCCGCCAGCCGAACATGGCTCCCCTTGATAATCCCGGAGGCGTCGTCGAAGGCGACTGTCACGCCGTAGACGTCACGGAATTGTTCCCCGAGCCGCCCGTATCGGACGATCATGCCGCCCAACAACACGAGCCCGACCAACAAGAAGAAGCCGACCAGCGTTTCGAGGCGCTTTTCGCCCTTGGCCATGCAACCAGTCTTCCCCACCCCGACTCCGCTGTCAACGCGGGGAGACCGCCACTGAAGAGCCCCGCAAAAAGGACGGCAAGCGTGAAAATCAATCCCGCGGCGCCTCGGGCCGTGCGCCGCCCGCCAACCGCCGACGGGTCAGGATTCAACCCACGCCTCTTCGTCCTCCGAGCGCCCCTCGACAAAATTCCGGAGGAACGGATCCCCGGCAGCCCGCAACTCGTCGGGACGCCCTTCCCAATAGATGCGGCCCTCCTCGATGAAGACGACCCGGTCGGCGATGCGGAAGACGCTCCGCATCTCGTGCGTGATCACGACGTTGGTGATGGCGTGGCTCAACTCGAGATCCTTGATGAGATGATCGATGGAATCGGCCGTCACGGGGTCCAGTCCGGCATGGGGCTCGTCGTAGAGGACGCAGCAGGGCTTCTTCACCACCGCTCGCGCCAAGGCCACCCGCTTGCGCATCCCGCCCGAAAGGTCGGCCGGCATCTTCGACTTCTGCCCGGGCATGCGGACGATCCGGAGGGCCTCTTCGACCCGGGACGCGATCTCCCCCTCGTCGCGCATGCCCGCCTCGCGCAGCGGGAAGGCAATGTTCTCGGCCACGCTGAGCGAATCAAACAAGGCCCCTCCCTGGAACATCATGCTGACCTTGACCCGCACCGATCCGAGTTCCCGCTCCCCGAGGCCGGTGATGTCCTCCCCGTCGACCGTGACGGAGCCTTCATCGGGCTGCATCAGTCCGCACATGTGCTTGACGAGGACGCTCTTGCCGCCCCCGGAACCTCCAAGGAGCGCGAGCGTCTCGCCGCGATAGACGTCGAGATCCACCCCGCGGAGGACATGTTGGGCCCCAAACCGCTGATGCAATCCGCGGACCCTGATGAACACCTCGCGCCCCGCCATGAAACCAACGGGATATACCGGCCGCTCCGGGACTCGTCAAGTGGTCCCGGACACTCAATCGATGCGGGACCCGCGGCCGATTTTTCCCATCAGTCGCGCCCCGTCGAGGACCGCGACGTAGGGCATGGGATCGACGTCGGAAGCGAGCACGAACTCGGTGAGCTGCTCGCGAACGATCGCGTGCAGTTGCTCGGGCTGCCAGGGCTTGGGGAGATAGTGGTGGATTCCGCCGGCGTTGATGGCCCGGATGGTGTCCTCGTGGTCGGCCTGTCCGGTGACGAGGACTTTGCGGATCGGGCGGTGTTCTTCTGCGCGTTCGAGCTGGGCGAGGAAATCGACTCCCGTCGTTCCGGGAAGCCGGTGGTCGCAGAGGATGAGGCCGGCAAGGTCGCCGTCCTGCTCGATGGCGCCGAGAACCTCCCGGGCGTCCTCCGCGTCTTCCGCACCTTCAAGGCGAAAGCTCCGCGCAAACGGTTCGAGGTCCCGCATGATGGCTTGCCGGACCTCCGGCTCGTCCTCGAGAGTCAGGATCGCAATGCGGTTCATGATGGAATGATTGGGCGGGTGGTGGTTCGAAGCATCCTATGAAACAACCGGGGGCGGGTCGACCGGCAGATCGACCCGGAACACCGTCCGCCCGGGCCGCGATTCGAACCCGAGTTCGCCGCCGTGCCGGCGGACGATGCTCCGCGCAATCGGAAGCCCCATGCCAAGACCAAACTCGACCCGGCCGGCGCGGGTGGTGAAGCGCGGATCGAACAGACGCTCGCGCACCTCCCGGGGGACCCCCGGCCCATCGTCCTCGACCTCGACCCGCACCCGGCTTTCCCGGGGGCTCGAGGTCCGCACCACGATCGATCCGCTTCCCTCGAGAGCCTGCAGAGCGTTCGAGATCAGATTGGTCCACACCTGCTGGAGCTGGGAGGGATTGGCCCGCAAGGGCGGCACGGAGGGATCGTATTCCTTGCGCAGCTCGACACGCTTCAGTTGGTTGCCGAGCAGCAGGAGAACGTCCTCGATGGTGCCGTTCAACTCGACACCGTCCGTGAAGCGTTCATCTTCGCGGGCGTAGGCCTTCAGGCTGCGCACGAGGTCCGCGATGCGCCCGCCGCAGTTCGAGAGGTTCCGCAGGGCCACCCCGATCTGGCCGGCAAGGGCGATCTCATCCACCGCCCGGGCCCGGCCGGCCCGGCCGGCAAGATCCTCAAACTGGCTCGCCCCGTGGACGCCGGCGGCCACAAGGCGCGCGGCCTGAGCGGGATCGAGGTTCAACGTCCGGGCCAGTTCGTCGCGGAGTCTCCGCTCGTCGCGGGTTGAGAGCGGCTGCGACGAGCGCGCGACGGGGATGGTTCGAGCGGCGGTTTCGAGGCCCGGGGCGGCCGCCAGCAGCCTTTCGAGGTCGCGTCCGAGGTGGGTGGTGGCGCTCATCATGGCGCCGACCGGGTTGTTCAGCTCATGGGCCATGCCGGCCGCGAGCTGGCCGAGGGTCGCCATCTTGGCGGAGTCGACCAGT
>CAYPUM010000082.1:0-10829 GCA_964413545.1 uncultured Roseibacillus sp.
TCCCAGGATCTTCACCGATCCGTCGGGCTTCACCTCCGCCACGACCAACACGGTCTTGGTGGTCCCGATCTCAAGGCCAACATGAATTCGCGATTTCGCCATCGATTTGAGTGCCCTCTCTAACCCCCGCCTGCCATCAGGCTGATGTCGCGCTCGAGACGGGTGTCCGGCGCGAGCCACATCAACTGTTTCCTGGCCGCCCCCTTCGCGACGAATCGCGCCGGCGTATTGCGCTCCGGAATGAGATTGGCGGCCGCAAGAACCCGATCGGTTTGCAGCAAGTGGCGGCGCAGAACGAGGAGGTCCCGCAACTGGCGCTCGTGATCGTACATCCCGAACGTCACCCATGTCCCCTCGCTGGTGGCGGCAAGGAGGGAGTATTCATTGCGGACGGCCACCACCTCGAGGCCCCATTCTTCCTCTGCAAGAAGCTCCTCGCTCAGCAAAACCAGGTGCAGGGCCCGGCGTCCTTCCCGGCAGCGCAACGGCCGGCCTCCCCCCAACTCTCCATCGTGCCCTTCGTTCAGCATGATCACCGGCAGTTCCCGAGCCTTCTCCGCCCACCATGGATCGCAACGGAAACACACCCCCTCGGCATCCAGCAGCAACCCGTTCTCGGGGTCCCGCCCCGCGGCGCCCAACGGGCGACACTCGATCCACGCCACCGGAACCCGCTCCTCGACCCTGATCCGCAACGTTCCCGGAAGCCGGCGGCTCACCCCGGCCCGCACCACTCCCGGCCGGGCCTCGATCCGTTCCCGGATCTCCGCCAGATTGAAAGCAAAGACGCTGGCACGCGGATCGAGCCCCGCCAATTCCGCCACGTGCGTCTCCGTGATGCGCCCGTCGGTCTCCAACTCGATCTCCCGCAGCCGGAACTCCTCGTTCTCCATGAAAAATGCCTGCAAGCCTTCCATCGCTCCCCAACCGGCGCCCGCCAGCAGCCCCGCCACCAACGCCAACTTCACACCCGCCCGAATCAGACGCAGCAACCCAAAGCCGACGATCCGCGGCGAAGTGACCCGAATCTCCACCTGCTGCTGCGGCCTCGCAGCCCGAAATCTCGATGTCCTACGACGACCCATGACGCAATTCCATGGAAAGCTCCGCAATCCGCACGCACAGCGCTCCAAATCCATACCCCGCCGCCGCCGCCGCCGCCGCCTTCGGCAGCAGGCTGCTCGCCGTCATTCCAGGGATGGTATTCGCTTCCAAAATGTAAGGTTTCCTTAAGGAATTTAGCAGAATATCCACCCGTGAGTAAACCTCAATTCCGAGAGCTTTGTGTGCTTGTTGTGCCGCCGTCTGGACGCAGGCGGTGGTTTCGGCGTCCAGATCGGCCGGGCAATAGTAGTCCGTCCCCCCTTTTCCGGTCATCCATGGGTATTTGTTGGTCAGGTCGTAAAACCCGCTGCGGGGCACGATATGGACCACCGGCAGGACCTCCTCGCCGACGATTCCGACCGTGAGTTCCTTCCCCTCGACGAACTCCTCGACCATGATCTCGTCGCCGAAGCGGGCTGCGTCCCGCATCGCGGCCTCGGCCTCCGCCGCATTTCTCACGATGTGCACCCCCACGCTCGATCCCTCGCAGGGAGGTTTCACCACGAAGGGCGGCGGCATTTCCGGCAACCGCATCCCTCCCGAAACATCAACCACTTCGAACGCCGGCACCGGCACCCCCGCCTCCGCAAAGCAGGCCTTGCTGGCCAGCTTGTCGAAGGCCCGCCGGCTGCTCTCCACCCCTGCTCCGGTATAGGGAACCCCCAGTTCCTCGAGGTATTCCTGCACGCCGCCATCTTCCCCGTAGGTCCCGTGAATGACGTTGAAAGCAAGGCCGGTCCCCTCCGGCAGCGTCGGCCTGCGATCACGCACATCCACTTCGACCGCCTCGTGGCCCTCCTCCCGCAGGGCCTTCGCCACCGCCCGGCCCGACGCCAGCGAGATCTCCCGCTCCGAGCCCGGCCCGCCCATCAGCACCGCAATCAGGATCGACCTCTCCATCGCACGAGAAGACTAAGAACCGGCGTTCCCGCCGTCGAGTGATTAGACCTCCTGGACCTCTCCTTGCGGATGGCGCGGCCTGCCACGGCAAAGACGGATCCCCCGCGCCACCGGGCCGCCGCCACGCCCTTGGATCAAATCCCATGCCGCAGATCACGGATCTTGATGCGCGGCAGCACAAGCTGCCTCGCCGCCCCGAGGGCTCAATGCATTCCCACCTGCTGCCACTCTTTCCAACCGCCTTCGTAGATCGTGGTCGAGTAGCCTTCCACTGAAAGCCTCTTCCCGACCGCGTAGGCGTCGGGGCAATTCTCGTCGGCGCAGTAGAGCACCAACACCTTGCCGTCCGCAACGGCCCGGTCCAAGGCGGCCTTCGTCGCCGGGTAAGCCTTGGAAAAGGACTTCCGCGGCAGACTGATCGCTCCCTCGATGTGTCCCAGAGCGTAGAAAAGCCCCGGCCGCACGTCCACCACCATGGCCCGCCTCTCATCGTGCAACTCAAAGAACCGCTGCAGGTCGATTCGCGTGATCTCACCCGCCTCGGAGGTGGATTCCCGGGGAACAGCCGTCCTTTTCCCGTCCCCGGCCGCCGGCGAGGCCGCGACCGGAGCCCCGCCCCCTCCGCTCGTCCGCGCCACGGAATCCTCCCCCGCCGGGCCGCCGCACCCCGCAAGAAGGAGCGCGAACCCCGCAACGACCATCAGCGATCCCATACTCTTCATGCCCCCCCGACTCTCCTCAGTCTTCGAAACAGTAAAGATGCTCGCTGCCCCGGATCAAGAGTTTCCCATCCGTCGCCACCGGCGAGGCAATCACCGTCTCGCGTAATTCGTTGGCCTTCACATCAACCAGCCCGTCGTCCGTGACCCGGCCGCAGAACACCGTGCCGTCCTCGCGCGCGCAGTAAAGCTTGTCTCCCACCAGCAACGGTGACGCATAGTAGATCTGAGCGCCCTTCGGAAGGCGGGACTTCCAGAGCGTCCTGCCCGTTGCGGCTTCCAGACAGTGCACCGTCCCCCGCAGCTTGCCCTGGTCGATCAGCAGATAGACCCGGCCGCCATGGACCGCGGGCGTCGATGAATCCGCGCCAATCCCCTCCCGCTTCCAAAGCCACGCCTCGCTCGTCACATCGCCGCTGCCCCCCATGCGGATCCCGGCCAGATGTTCCCCGCGTCCATACGGCGCCACCGCGATGCCCTTCGTCGAAACGGCCGAGGCAATCACCCGCCACATCCCCTTTTTGCCGGGATTGAATCCGCCGCACGACCACAACAAGCGCCCGGTGCGCGGGTCGTGCCCGGTGAGATGATCCGCTCCCCAGCATACAATCGTCTCCTTCCCGTCCACTTCGCACACGAGGGGCGTCGTGTACGCATCCCCCGATTCCTTGCCCGTCTCGAACACCCGCGATACCCGCCATACTTCCTTTCCCGTCGGCTTGTCGAAGGCCACAAGGTACGATTCCCCTTCCGTCTGCATGACCGCCACCACCACTTTGCCGTCCACCAACACCGGCGAGGTCCCCTGGTCCCACCACAGCTTGTCCTCCCCGTACCTCTCGATCAGGTTCGTCTTCCAGACCACTTTCCCCTCCATCGTGAGCGCCGCCACGCACCCCGACTTGAAATACACAAAGACGTGCTTCCCGTCGGTGACCGGCGAGGAGTTCGCCCCGCTCCCGACCCGCTGGCCGCGCCCCGGCCGCAACTTGCCGAACGTCGCCCTCCACAGCTCCCGTCCTCGCAGGTCGTAGCACAACACCCCGTCCCGGTCGCCGATGGCGCCGGTCACCACGATCCGCTCCCCCCACACCACCGGCGTCGAACACCCGTAGCCCGGCAGCGCCACCTTCCACGCCAGATTCTTGTCCGCGGAGAACTCCATCGGTGTCTCCTGCGCTTCGACAAACCCGTCAAACTCCGGACCGCTCCGCCACGCCGGAAAATCTCCGGCCACCACCGCCCATTCCCCCCCGCCGGCCGCGGCGCCCCACATCATCAGCAAACTCAACCGTTTCATCCGCCCATCTACGTCCGCTTCCCGCCACTTTCTCACTAAAAAAAACCAGCGTCCTTTGGCATTGCCTCGCCCCGGACAATTTGTTAACCTCCATGTAATTTCAACGTGGCTGACCAACAATCCAGCGGATGTCTGAAGGCAGTGGTGATCGTGGCGATCATCGGGGTGGCCGGCATGGTGGTGGTGGCCGGCGCGGGGGCCTTGGTATATTTCAACCGTGACAAGCTGGGCCTTCCGGAGCTTGGCTCGCTGAAGGACGGGATCGAGAAGGGACTCGAGGAGGCTTCCGAGGATGCCGGCGAACGGCCGCGGGTTGCGTCCGCGCCCATCAAGACGGACGAACGGATCTACAATAAATATGTCGGGCGGGACGACGTGCTTGTGATGGTGGACTACTATGCCGACTGGTGCGGGCCGTGCCGGATGATCGCCCCGCACCTTTCCACGCTTGCGGCGCGCCACGGCGACAAGGTGGTGGTGCTGAAGGTCAACGTCGATCACCAGCGGGCCCTCGCAGGGCGGGCGGGAGTGCGCGGCATTCCCGATGTCCGCCTCCTCCACGCCGGACGCTCCCTCGAACACATCGTGGGCGGGCGGCCATACGAGCACTACGAGGCGCTCGTCCTCAAGCACGCCTCGAAACTCCCGGCGCCCTCCGGCTCCAACCCGGCCCGGCCTGCCGCCGCGTCAAACGACGGAGGCTCGATCACTCCCATGAAGCAGGATTGGGCCCCGCCGGGCGTCACCCCGGTCAAGTAACGACCCAGCCTGCAGATCCCGGGAAGCACAAACTGCCGGCCCTTGCGGAGTGCGGTGGGAAGCGGGGAACAAGCAACCTGCCCGTCGTGGCCCGAAGGGCAAAGTCGGGCCACCCCGCTTCGGCGGATGGCGGGTGCCCTCTCCGGTTCCCGGGCCAGTCCGCTCTCCAGCCGGTTCTTGTGATCCGGCTTGCGGCCCCCTATCGTCGCCGGCATGGACGTCGTGCTCTTCACCAATCCGCTCTCCGACCGGCACCGCATGACACAAGGGCATCCGGAGCGCCCGGCCCGCGCCCGCGCCATCCTCGAGCACCTCGAAACCACCGGACTGCTCGCGGAGGTCGAGGCCCGCCATCCGGAGAAGGCCGTCACCCCCGAGGCCCTCGCACGCGTCCATCACGACGACTACATCGGAAGTATCGAGGCGGCCTCACCGGAGTCCGGCCTCGAGATGCTGGACCCGGACACATGGCTGTCGCCCGGTTCGCTCGGAGCGGCCCGCCTCGCGGCGGGCGCCGTCGAGGAAGCGGCAAACCTCGTTCTCGGCGGATCATGCCGGCGCGTGTTCTGCGCCGTGCGTCCCCCGGGGCACCACGCCGAGCGCAATCTCGCCATGGGATTCTGCTTCTTCAACAATGTCGCCCTCGCCGCGGCCGCCGCCCTCGATCACCCTTCCGTCGAGCGCGTCGCCATCCTCGATTTCGACGTTCACCACGGCAACGGCACCGTCGACATCTTCAAGGACACCCCGGCCGTCATGGTGTGTTCGAGCTTCCAGCACCCGTTCTATCCGTACCGCTACTTCGACCTCGTTCGCGACAACCTCGTCCACACCCCCCTGCCCGCCGGCACCGGCAGCAGGGAGTTCCGCCACGCCATCGAACGCGACTGGCTGCCCGCCATCGCGCGCCACCGCCCGCAACTCCTCCTCGTCTCGGCCGGCTTCGACGCCCACGCCCACGACCCGCTCGGCGGCCTCATGCTCACCGAGGACGACTTCCGCTGGGTCACCTCCCTGATCGTCGATCTCGCCAACCAACATACCAACGGCCGCCTGATCTCGACCCTCGAGGGGGGCTACAACCTCAAGGCCCTCGCCCGCTCGACCGCCGCACACCTCGAAGCAATCCTCGGCTGAAACCGGCGCCTCGCAGGCTTCAAACGCGTAGCCCCCGCAGCCCCCGGTGAATCAGTAATCTCCCCGCAGCGCCTGGTCGCGCCGACAACTGAAAAGCAGGAACAGAAACGCTCACCGAGAGGGACTCCGAAAAGTCAAAAAGACCTGCCCAACCCCTTTCACGCATCGGGTTTGACGTCCCGCCGCCGGCCTCCATAATCGGGTCGTGCGCAATTTCCTGAGCCTCCTCCTGGCGCTTCTCATCGTCGGCCTGTTCGGCGGCGTGGCCTTTTTCCTCGCCAACATCAGCGCCGGCGCAAGGTTCGAGCGGGTCGATCGGCCCCGAAGCCGCCTGAGCGAATGACCGCAGAAGGACCCCGGCCCTCGAACCGGCATGTGTTTGGCGACTCACGACGGCCTCCGGCGGCCTTTTGTCGCAGGAAGCAAGGATTGGTGAGCTATCATCATCCGCTCAAGGAACCAGCCCGTGAGTGGAGCATTCGCGCCTCCCACGGGCTGAAGCCGGTTGTAACCTCGCTGGCTGACCAATCGTTCGCTCCGGCGGGACAAGCCCGCCGGGGACTTCTCACCGCTGCAAGACCGCCGGGGGGCCGGGCTTTCTGGTCGCTAAACACATCCCCGATCCGGGACGCTTAAAGAAACGGGCCGCCGAATCCGGCCGGAATCAGTCTTCGGTCAGCGAGAAGGTTTCCTCTTCCACCGGCACATCGGCCGGCTTCGGGCGCTTCTTTTCGCCGCCCTTCTTTTCCTCGCGGGTGGCGGCGCGCATGCTCATCTTGACGCGGCCCTTCTCGTCCACGCCGATGCACTTGGCGGTGACGATGTCGCCGACTTTCACGACGTCTTCGGTCTTGTTCACCCGGCCTTCGGCCAGCTCCGAGATATGGACCAGGCCGTCCTTGCCCGGCAGCACCTCCATGAAGGCGCCGAAGGCCATCGTGTTCACGATCCGGCCGGTGTAGATCTTGCCCACCTCGATCTCGGCGAACATGTCTTCGACCATCTGCTTGGCGCGCTCGAGCGACTCGGCCTTGGCGGCGTAGATGTGCACCGTCCCGTCGTCCTCGATGTTGATTTCCGCCCCGGACTCGGCCTGGATTCCCTTGATGATCTTGCCGCCCGGGCCGATCAATTCGCCGATCCGGTCCGGATCGATCTTGATCGTCTCGATTCGCGGCGCGTGCTCGCTGAGTTCGCCGGGCACCGCGATGGCGTCGTGCATCACCTCGAGCACCTTCCCCCGCCCATCGCGGGCGAGCCGCACCGCCTCCTCGAAGATGTCGAGCGACAGTCCCGGCAGCTTCAGATCGAGCTGAAAGCCCGTGACGCCTTCGGTGGTCCCGCAGAGCTTGAAGTCCATGTCGCCGTAGAAATCCTCGCTGCCGATGATGTCCAGCAGCAGGGTGTGGCGGCGCAGGCGCCCCTCGTCGTCGAAATCCGTCACAAGCCCGACCGAAATCCCGCCGACCGCGCGGCGCAACGGAACCCCCGCCTGCATCAGCGCCATCGTTCCGGAGCAAACCGTGGCCATCGAGGTCGATCCGTTCGACTCCATCACCTCCGAGGTGACCCGAATCGCATACGGAAACTCCTCTTCACTCGGAACCACCGGCTCGAGGGAACGCTCCGCAAGGGCCCCATGCCCGATCTCGCGACGGTTCAACCCGCCGAAACGCCCCGTCTCCCCCACCGAGAACGGCGGGAAATGATAGTGCAGCAGAAACCGCTTGCTGTCCTCCCCGCCCGCGTAGTTGTCGAAATACTGCCGCTCTTCCGAGGGAGCAAGGGTCGTGATGGCAAGGGCCTGGGTCTCACCGCGCGCAAAGAGCGCCGACCCGTGCACCCGCGGCAGCAGACCGACCTCCGCCGTCAGGGGCCGCAGATCGCGCGCCTGCCGGCCGTCCGCACGAAGCCCCTTGTCAAGGATGCTGATCCGGAAGGCTTTCTTCTGCAAATACTCGAAGGCCTGCTCGATCGCGAAGTCCGTGGCCTCCGGATCCTGCTCGCGAATCGCGGCTTCCACTTCCTGCTGCAAGGCGTCCACCGCCTTCTGACGCTCGGTCTTGCCCGGCTTGTAAATGGCCTCCTCGATGCGGTCTCCCGCCACCCGGTATGCAATCTCAAGCAAATCAGGCTTGGCTTCCGAAATCTCGTACTCGCGGGTCGGCTTGCCGCATTGCGCCACCAATTCCTCCTGGATCGCCACGAGGCTGGTCACCGCTTCCTGCGCAAATCGCAGCGCCTTGATAAACTCCTCCTCCGGCACCTCGTCGGCCGAACCCTCGATCATGATCACGTTCGTCTTGTTGCCGACATACACCAGATCAAGATCGCTCTCTTCGCGCTCCGCAAAGGTGGGATTGATGACGAACTCGCCTTCAATCCGGCCCACCCGCACCGCCCCGATGGGGCCCGCAAACGGGATGTCGGATATCGAAAGCGCCGCCGACGCGCCGTTCATGCTCAGGATGTCGGCGTCGTTCTCGCCATCCGCCGCCAACAGAAGGGCCACCACCTGCGTGTCATACAGATACCCCTTCGGAAAGAGCGGACGCAACGGCCGGTCCGTCATCCGGCACGTCAGGATCTCCTTTTCCGTCGGCCGGCCTTCCCGCTTGAAATACCCGCCCGGGAACACCCCGGCGGCGGCCGCCTTCTCCTTGTATTCCACCGACATCGGAAACCATGTCTGCCCTTCCCGAATCCTTGTCTGCGACACGGCCGTCACGAGAACCACCGTCTCGCCGCAGCGGACCGTCACCGCCCCATCTGCCAGCTTCGCCAATTTCCCGGTCTCAATCGTGATCGGGTTCGAGCCGACTTGGCTCGATACTGAATATGCACTCATTTTGTGTTGGATACGTGTGTCTATCATCATCGCCGCTCCCTCCTTCGCGAAGGAAGCGCCTTGTCCCGGGACACCGCCCGCCGCATTTCGGCGTCCGGCGACCCGCGCTGTGATGTGAGAGACAACAAAGGCGAGAAAACAAACCAGCCGCGGAACGTGCCGCGGCCGCCGGGATCATCTCCGAAGTCCGAGCCCTTTGATCACCTTTTCGTAGCGCTCCGCAGAGTCCTTCTGGAGGAAATCGAGGAGCTTTCTCCGCCGGGCCACGAGCCGAAGCAGTCCGCGCCGCGAGGAAAAATCCTTCCGATGGCTCTCCAAGTGCTTGGTCAGGTGCCTGATTCGCTGCGTGAGCAGCGCCACCTGGTAATCCGCACTCCCCGTATCATTCTCGTGGATGCGGTATTCGCTCAGATCAATCGTTGATTCACTCATTGCTTTCGCACGCCTCAGGCCAGTCTTCCGACCAGCCTGCCCTTTTTGCGGGGCGGCGGCAACAAAACAGGTTTCCAGCCATTTGCAACTGAATTCTGCTTACACTTCGAGCGCCGTGCCCTGCTCGAACAGGAGTTTTCCGGCTTCGATGTCGTCCCGGATCTGGGCGCGCAACGCCTCGAGGTCGCGGAACTTCCGTTCCGCCCGCAGGCGGCGGCCGAACCGGACCTCCACTTCCCGGCCATAGAGGTCGCCCTCGAAGTAGAACACGTGCACTTCGAGCAATCGCTCCCGCCCATGGACGGTGGGGCGCACCCCGAGGTTGGCCACTCCGGGACGCCATTCGCCCCCGGTCAGCAACGCGGCCGCGTAAACGCCGTCCGGCGGCAGTTGTTCGTCTCCCGCCTTGATGTTGGCGGTGGGCGCGCCAAGTTTGCTTCCCAGCCGGTCTCCCTCGCTCACCACCCCGAGGACCGTGTAGGGCCGGCCCAACATGGCGGCGGCGGCGGCGAGATTTCCATCGCGCAGAGCCTGCCGGACGCGGGTGCTGCTGACGCGCTCGCCCTGCAACATGACAGGAGACGCCGAGGCAACCTCCACCCCGTGCCTGCGCCCGTGCCATTCGAGCGTCCGGACGGTTCCCAGCCGGTTCTTCCCGAATTTCCAGTCCTCCCCCACCGAGATCATCCGCAGGCCCGGGACGCTCGCGAGTTCCTCCGCGAACTCGCCGGCCGGACGCCGCGCCAGCTCCTTCGTGAACGGCAGAACCACCAGCACCCCCACCCCCAGTTCCGCCAGAAGCCGCTCCTTGTGCCGCAGCGAGGCCAGAATCCGCCGCGGCGCCTTCTCCGGCGCAAGAACCTGAATCGGATGCGGATCAAACGTCAGAACACCGGACAAACCGCCCCCCGCCCGGGCCCCTTCCACCGCCGCTCCGATCACGGCCTGATGCCCCGCATGCACCCCGTCGAAAACCCCCGCCGCCACATACAGCGGCCGCCCGAGTTCTCCCAGCCCCGCAATGGATTCCAAACGCTCCATGCCGGCTCCTACGCCCCCCGCATCAGCGAAATCTCCGCAAGGCTCAGCATCGCCTCGATCAGTTCCGGCGCGCTCGCCGTCCGGAGAGTCTCCATCCCGATAGCCCGCTCGATGCTGAAACGCCCCGACCGCGTGCGCCGCAACGAGGAGAGATGCCCGCCGCACCCGAGTTCCCCGCCCACGTCGTGGGCGTAAGTCCGCACATAGAAGCCTTTCGAGCAATTCACCCGGAAATCCACTTCCGGCGGCGCGATGCGGAGCAGCTCGTAGTCCGTGACGTAGACCGGCCGCGGTTCGCGCTTCACTTCCTTGCCCTTGCGGGCGAGCTTGTAGAGCGGAACCCCGTCCTTCTTGATCGCCGACACCATCGGAGGCATCTGTTCGAACTCCCCGGTGAACTTCTCGAAGGCGGCCCGCACCTCCTCGGCGCCCAGCTCCGGAACCTCGCGCTCCTCGACCACCTCCCCGTCCGCGTCCTGCGTGTTCGTGATCACCCCGAGACGAATCGTCCCGACATACTCCTTGTCTTCACTCATGAGGAGATCCTGGATCTTGGTGGCTCTCCCCACCACCAGCATCAGGAGACCCG
>CAYPUM010000083.1:0-10824 GCA_964413545.1 uncultured Roseibacillus sp.
CACCACCGTCGGAGGCGTGTTGTTCTCAACAACCGTGTCCGCGCTCAGATCGATGTCCGCCGGGGCCTCGTTCTCGTCGGTGACCGTGATCGTGAGGCTCTCCTCGACGAACAGTCCCGCCGTCCCCGTCTCCGTGGCCCTCACCCGCACGCTGTAGCTGCTCCGGGCCTCGTAGTCCGCCGCCTCGGTAATTCGCAGTTCGTTCCCCTCGACCTCAAAGCTCCCGTTGTCCGTGTCACCCGCCCCGGCTACAAGGACAAACGTATGCGTGTCCCCCGCGTCCGGGTCGCTCGCCGTCAGCGTCCCCACCACCGTCGGAGGCGTGTTGTTCTCAACAACCGTGTCCGCGCTCAGATCGATGCCAGTCGGCGCGTCGTTCGCGTCACTTACCGTGATCGTGAAAGCCCTCTCGAAACTCAGCGGCGAACTCGCGCTGTCGGTGGCCCGCACCCGCACGCTGTAGCTGCTCTGCGCCTCGTAGTCCGCCACCTCGACGATCCGCAACTCGCTCCCTTCGATCTCAAAGCTCCCGTTGTCCACGTCCCCGGTACCCTCTACCAGGCTGAAAGTATGCGTGTCGTCCACGTCCGGGTCACTCGCCGTCAAAGTGCCCACCACCGTCGGCGGCGTGTTGCTCTCGACCACCGTGTCCGCGCTCAGCTCGATGCCGGCGGGCGCCTCGTTCTCGTTCGTCACCGCGATCGTCAAGCTCTCCTCGACGGACAGCCCCGCCGTCCCCGTCTCCGTCGCCCGCACCCGCACACTGTAGCTGCTCTGCGCCTCGTAATCCGCCGCCTCGATGAGCCGCAACTCGTTCCCCTGAATCTCAAAGCGGGCGTTGTCGGTGTCTCCGGTCCCCGTCGCCACCTCGAAAAGGTGCGTGTCCCCCGTATCCGGGTCGCTCGCCGTCAGCGTCCCCACCACCGTCGGCGGCGTGTTGTTCTCAACCACCGTGTCCGCACTCAGCTCGATGCCGGCGGGCGCCTCGTTCTCGTCAGTTACCGTGATCGTGAAAGCTTCCTCGAAGCTCAGCGGCGAACTGCCCCCGTCCGTGGCCCGCAACCGCACACTGTAGCTGCTCATGGCCTCGTAATCCGCCGCCTCCACCAGCCGCAACTCGTCGCCCACGATCTCGAAACTCGCATTGTCCCCGTCGCCCTCCCCGGTCACAAGGGCGAATTCGTGCGTGTCGCCCGCGTCCGGGTCGCTCGCCGTCAGCGTCCCCACCACCGTTGGCGGCGTGTTGTTCTCGACCACCGTGTCCGCGCTCAGCTCGATGTCCACCGGGGCCTCGTTCTCGTCGCTCACCGCAATCGTGAAGACCTCCTCGAAACTCAGCGGCGCCGTCGCGCTGTCCGTCGCCCGCACCCGCACGCTGTAGCTGCTCATGGCTTCGTGATCCGCCGTCACCATGACCCGCAGTTCAGCCCCCTCGATCGCAAAACTCCCGTTGTCGGCGTCGCCGGGCCCCGCCACCAGGCTGAAGGTGTGCGTGTCACCCGCATTCGGGTCGCTCGCCGAAAACGTTCCCACCACCGTCGGCACGGTGTTGTTCTCCGCCACCGTATCATTGCTCAGACTAACATCGGTAGGCGCCTCGTTCGAACTTGCCGGATTCACGACATGAACCATTCGCGCCACCGTGTCCGCCGCGTTGCCGGACCAATCGCTCAAGTCGTAGTAAACACAATATGTCCCCACCGACGAGGTGTCCACACCGCTGATGTCGATCGAAATCAAACCGCTTATGTCCCCGTCAAAGTCGTCCGTCCCGCTGGCCCCCAACTCCTCATACGGGGAGCCTAGTTCAATCTCCTGGGGATTCGTTCCATCAAGCGTCAGGACCGGCGACTGAGTGTCAACCCCCACCGGTTCGGTGAAGCTGAGCAACCCGACACCATTGGCATTGACAACCCACGGACCCGATTCGGAATGTGATGTGTATTTCACTTCCGTTGCCCCGGACCCATCCCCCGAAAGCTGCAACTCGATCGCCTTCTCAGTCTCATCGCCGGCAATCGCCCCGCTCTCTACCGTGACCATGGCCCCCTCGATTTCGAAATCCGCCTCGGCCCCGCTTTCGAACGTCACCGTGCCCGTCGGAACCCGAAGAGGCAGGCGAATCTTGTCGTTGCCGGCGCCGATGACCGCGGCAGACCTCGGATTGGGCGGGTCCGTATCAGGCAGCGACGGCCCCCCGTACAGGTCCCGCTCCATGGTGCGGGCCGCATTGATCCCGATGGTCTCATAGCCGTTTGCGAAGGCAAAATGACAGCCATTATGCTCGTCGATCCCGTTGGTCGACATCACCGATACATCCGCAAACGCGTCGCCAAGGAGCCGCTGCTCGTTCCGCAACTCCTGGTTGTCCTTTCCACACCCCGGCCGGATCTGAATAAGATAGTAGTTTTCAGTGGAGGGATAATCCTCCTTCCAGTCGCTGCGCAGGGCGATGTAACCGTCCCTGTGAATCGATGCCTTGCTGTCCGACTCTCCCTGATAATACAGAATCGCGCGCACATCGTCGGACAACCCTGATTCCAGCATGCGATAAAGCAGGCGGCCGTAGTTCGTCGAGAGATCCGCCGGATTACTGTCATTACGCTGAAAGTAACTGATCGGCCGCCCCCCGAAAGCCCCGTTCATCACCGCCACCGGAACACCGGTCGCCTCCGAAATCTCCCTGCCCATCACCAAACCCCACTGACCTACCCCGCCCACCACGTTCTGACTCCCGTCTCCGTCCGCCACAAACCACGACCTCATCGCCGCCGTCGCCGCCGCGTCAGGAGAATCCAAGCCGTAGCTTCTCACGTAAGGCGTAATATAACTGCTCGACGACCCGGAGTAGACCCGCGCCTCGGCATTCGACTGTCCCTGGATGATATAAACGTCGCCGGCCACCACGTCGTCCGCACGCCGCACCAGAACTTCCTGCGCCCCGCCATCCCGCAGCAGCAGTTCAATGTCGTAGAGGGCCGGCTCCGCGGGAATCGAAACCGTAATTGAAAAGGCCGCCTCGCCCGCCTGGTAATTCAACGCCGCCACTTCATCCCCTCCCACCTGCACATCATTGCGAAAGACCCGAACCACCGCCTCCGCAAACCCTCCCGCCTTTTCCACGCCGCCAACCTCCACCGAAGCCGTATTGCTCGCCACCACCCGGGGAAAAAGCTCCAGATCCTTCGGAAAGGCGCTGAACTCCACATCATGGGAAACGAAATCGGCCGCGTAGGTCCAGTCAATCACCTCCTGGGTGCTGGTGCCCGACCCGGTGGCCCCGGCAAACCCCACATGCCCGGCGTTGCCTCCAATCGTCCCCGGTATGTCAATCGTATACTCATGGGTGAAGGTGGCGGTCACGGTGGTGTCAACCACCACCTGCTCGAGCGTCGTGCCGTCGTAGCTCAACGTGACGTCGAAGACATGCCCGCTCTGCAAATCCACTCCCGATGGCAGCATGTCCACCCCGCCCGGCAGGGAGGGAAAACCCGTTTCGGATGGCGGAAAGCCGTGCACGTAAAGCCCCGTCCGGCTGGCGTCCGGCGATGTGTCAAACTTGACACATACGCTGTCGTCAATGCCGCCGTACCCCAGTTGCTCGCCCCCGATACCGGACGCCGAACTGCCTCCCCGCTGAATCGCGAAAACAAATCCCTCCGCAAAACCCGTCCCCCCAGTAAGCTGAAATGAAAACCGGCACTCAAAGTTCCGCGCCTCGATCGGCGTCTGGGACCAAATCGTTCCGGTCTGGCCGGAACCCCCGTCCGTCAACCTCGCCCGCGTGCCCGCAACCTCGGCGGACCCGTTGTAATCGAGCTGCGTTTCCGAGCCCGCAAAACCTCCGCTGAAATCAAGAAGGGTCGTCTCCGCCTCAATCCATGGCGGGATCAGGGCAACAAGAATAGTCAACCATAAGGGTGGCCTGGGCATGTTCGGGGGTTCTGTGCACGGTCGCCGCGGACGACATCCCTTACGCCATGCACCGCCATTTGTAAAGCCGGTCTTCCTTCCAATCAGCAAGACACCGGCCGCAATCAGACCCTGTAAAGAATACGGTGTCTCTCCTCATCCCCAACACGTCTTCCGCTCCTTGCAATCAGTGGCAGGAAGCGCCCACAACCTCACTGCTCCCCGGTCACTCGTTGTTCCAGAACGTCCATGACGGTCCCGAACTTGTCCACGTTTTGACGGTTGACCTCGCACAGCCGCCGGTGCGCCTCAAGGACGTGCTCGGCATCCGCGGCCCCGGACTCCTCTTCCAGCGGCTCAAGCCGGCTCCGCACCGTCTCCACGTGATCCCGCCACTCCGACTCGTTCGGGTCGATGTCCAGCAAAACGTCCAACCCGAGATCCTCAAGCGCCTCCCGGTTGCGCTCGTTCACCGCATTCAACTGCAATCGGCCGCCGGGGACCCGTCCCAGCCGCATCGCCACTCCCGCCAGAGTTCCCATGAACGTCGAGTCCATCGCCGGACATGCCTCGAGGTCCACCACAAACCTCTTCTCCCCCTCGTTGATCCGCCGATCAAGGTAATCCTTCAACGGAGGACTCCCGGCAAAGGATCCCTTGCCTTTGACATGCACCCACACGTACCCGTCGATCTCTCCGACGTCTATTGTTTCGCTGTCTGTCACGGGGGGGGAACGGTTGGGGTGAAAGCAACCCTTTTCAGGCAGTAGACCATACCCCCCCGCGAACCCATCGTCAACCTATCAAGCCGAATCACTCCCACAAATACGACCGGTGCGTTTCCACCAATTCCCCCCCCCGGAAGAATCGCAGCCTCCAGGCCAGCACCCGCCCGCCACGAAGATAGGCCGGCCCGGTCACCCGAAACTCCGCCACCCCCTCGCCCGTCCCCGGCCGCTCGATCTCCAGCCGCCGCACCTCGTCGCCCGTCGCCGCCTGACGATAATCAAACACCAGACGCACCGCCTCCCTTTCCCGCCCCGGCGGACCGTCCCACCGAACGGCGTAGTAGTGCCCCAGCCGCTCCCGCTGCTCCGCCTCCGAAATCGCGCCGTGCAACCGCTTCCGCCGCTCCGCACGCAACGGCGCCACCCCCGCCGGGTCGTCGCCCACCGCTCGCAGGTGATACTGCTTGATCCGCACCGCACCCTCAGGAACCCCGCATGACACCAATCCCAGAACCCCAAGCGCAACCAACCATCTCACCGCGCAACTCCACGATATTCGTCATGTTCATTCCATACCAAAATGCCATACTTGAACCGTTATGACGACCGAGGCGCGCCAACGGCTGGAGGCCTTCATCAAGGGAAAACGCCTCCGTCACACGCCCCAGCGGGACGCCATCCTCGACGTCATCTTCGCTTCCCATGAACATTTCACCGCCGACGACCTCTGGGAACGCCTCCGAAAATCCCGGACCCCCGCCTCCCGCGCCACCCTCTACCGCACCCTCTCCCTCCTCACCGAGGCCGGACTCTTGCAGGAAATCGACCTCGGCGACGGCCAAACCACTTACGATCCCAATTTCCTCCAGCGCCCCGCCCACAACCACCTCGTCTGTGTCGATTGCGGAAAGGTCATCGAGTTCGAGGATGAACACCTCAACCTCCTCAACGATCGCCTCGCGCGACGACTCGGATTCCGCCCCGTCAAACAGTCCCTCCGCATCGAGGCCTGCTGCGAACAACTGCGCACTCAGGGCCGCTGCCCCAACCTCATTCAGGCCCGCCTCGAGCAAAAACGCCTCCCGGGGAAAAGACGCTGAATCCGCCGAAACCTCCGTCGCCGGAAAGCAGCCTTGCTGACACGACCCACGGATTGATCAATCCGTGTCGTCCGTCCAACCCATGGCTTCAGAATAAAAGCAGCTCCCCTGAGCCGGAGCCCATCTGAATTTGATGATTATCAGGGATTGCTAAATGTTACGGATCAGCGTAATAATACCCGCGCTAACCCTCACTTTGCGCCATGAAACCAGCGTTGACTCCCCCGCACCGCGCCCCGCAAAACACCCCGGCATTCCTTCTTCTGACCGCATTCCTTCTTGCCGCCCCCCCGCTGGCGGCCCAGCTGAGTTCCCTCGAGTCGATCTGGCACTGCGACGGCGACCTGACCGAATCCCGCACGGCTTCACCCCTCGTGGCGAATGGCTTCACCCCGGCGTACCAAGTCGAGACCATCCCGGGGGGGCCCGCGACGGTTCTCGACCTTCCGGCCCTCGATTCCGGCCTCTCGCAATCCCTCGCCCTCCCGAACCCCTCCGGTCCCAACGGCTCCGGCGCCCCGACCCGCACCAACAACTGGACCCTCGTGATGGACATCAGAATCGGGGCGCTCAGCAACGACGCCGCCCTCCTTCAGACCGATCCCGCCAATGCCGACGACGCCGAAATCCGTGTCGCCGGGGGCGCCTCCGCCGGGGCGCTCGTCTTCGGCGCCGACCCCATCTCCGACCCCGACACGATCCGACCCGCCACTTGGTACCGCCTCGCTCTGACCTGCGACGGCGAAGGACCGGAGCTGCAATGCACGGCTTACGTCAACGGCACGCAAACCACCCTCGGGGGGTCCCCCGCCACTCTCACCAAGACCCACGACGGCCGCTTCGCGCTGCAGGATACCGCGCTGCTCTGCTCGGACGACACCTCCGAGACCCAACCCGTCCGCATCAACTGCGTCGCGCTCTGGGATACCGCCCTCACCGCCGCCGAGGTGGCCGCCCTCGGGGGACCCGCCGCCCCCGGATTGCCCGACCTCTTCGTCTCGAACACCGCCAATTCAGGTCCCGGCTCGCTCCGCCAGTCAATCATCGGCCTTCCCTCCGGCCGCATCCTCTCGTTTGATCTGGCCCTCGACGCACAATCCATCGAAGTGGATGCCGGCGGTCCCCTCGCAATCTCCGCCAAAACCGTCACGATCGACGCTCTCCATCTTTCCGGCGGACTGACCATCGACGCCAATTTGAACGGACACCGGATCTTCGAAGTCGTCAGCGGCAGCGAACTCACGCTCCGCGGGGCATCTCTGGCCAACGGCATCGCCAACGACCTCAACGACGATTCCGGAGGCGCCATCCTCAACGAAGGAACCCTCACCGTCGATCGTTGCACCATCGAGGGCTGTCACGCCGATTTCAGCGGAGGCGCCATCTCCAACAATGGAACCCTCACCCTCTGCGATTCCACGCTCGACTCGAACACGGCCGGCTCCGGCGGGGCAGTTCTCAATTCCGGCGCCGCCGAAATCAAACGCTGCACCTTCGCCGGCAATTCCGGCGACGCCGCCGGCGCAATCGAAAACATCAGTTCCCTCATCCTCACGAACTCTACCCTCACCGGCAACAGCGCCACCTCCGGAGGCGGAGGCGCCATTCAGACCCTCGGCTCCCTCACCGTCATCAATTGCACCATCATCGGCAACCACAGCAACGACCCGTTCTCCGGAGGCGGCGGCATCTTCCGCGATTTCTTCTCCGTCACCACTCTCGAAAACTCCATCGTCGCTCTCAATACCTCCTCCGTCCCCGGCGAGGAGAACCTCGGCGGCCTGTTCTACGACCAGTTCAACGAAACCGGCGTCAACATCACCAGCGGCGACCCGCTCCTCAAATCCCTCGCCAACTACGGCGGCCCCACCGAAACCATGCCCCCCGACGACGGCTCCCCCGCCAAGGGAACCGGCCTTGTCATCGAAGCAAGCACCCCTCCCACCGACCAGCGCGGCGAACCGCGCTCCCAGACCCCCGGCGACCCGATCGACATCGGCGCCGTCGAGGGCGACTCGTCCCAGCCCGCCGATCTCCCCTACGACGTCTGGGTTTCACAAAACCTCCTCGCCGGCCAGGACACCGGATTCAGCGACGATTCCGAAGGCGACGACGCCCTCAACGGTCACGAATACGCTTTCGGCCTCGATCCCCAGAACCCCGACCCCCACCTGCTCCCGATCGCCTCCCGCACGTTCCCCGACGGCATGGACCACGCCGCCCTCGGCATCCTCATGCCCTACAACCCCTCCGCCACCGACCTCGTCTACATCGTCGAGGAATCCACCGACTCCCTCGTCTCGTTCCACGAAATCTACCGCTTCACCGTCGAAACCGAAACCGAATCCCTCAGCCGCTCCGGACTCGCCACCTTCGTCGATCCCACCGAAGAAACAATCTGCGTCACGGAATCGATCCCGGCCGGGCCCAACACCTTCTGGCGGGTGCGCCTCGATCACGTCCCCAACCCGTAGCAAAACAAAGGAGCAGGCCGGGCAAAGAGGCGTGACGATCGGCTGATTTCTGATCGCTGAAGGGGGCGGCCCGCGCCCGCCCCGCGCTTCCACATTCAGGAATCGGCGCCCATAAATCAGCTCTCCACTCTCCGCAATCCTTGACTCCGCAGCGACGAATCCTGATCTTCACGAACTCCGTCGCCGCCGTGCCGCCCCTGAACCACACGAGAAATGGCCGCAACCCGGCCGAACAGCGCGCCCGTTCGATCCCCTACAAGCGACCTTTCGTCCGGGCGATCGTCATTTCCGCCATGTACTTCCTCGCCCTGATCGGCGCCATCGCAGCGCTCTTCTGCTTTTTCGCGCAGCCGGTGGCGCACACCGGCATCGTCATGGCGGGCTTTGCCACCTCCTCGCTCGTCCTCTGGTTGCTCGGCCTCGCCGCCCGTCGTCACGCCCACTGCCCGCTCTGCCGGGGGACTCCCTTCCTCGACAGCGCCGCCCATGCTCACGTCAAGGCGGTTCGATTCTATCCCCTCAACCACGGCATCTCGAACCTCATCCGCGCCATCGCCTCCCAGCGCTTTCGCTGCCAGTTCTGCGGAACCACCTTCGATCTGCTGAAGTCCAGCGCCCGCCACCGGCTGCGCTCGGAGCACCCCCGAAGGTAATTCAAACTTCCAAGTTCCGGACTTGGCGGACTTGGAACGCCGTGTTAGATCCGCCCCGCCTCGGAGCCGCGGCCTTTGCCCTGTAATCGCCGCCCCCGGAGGCGGACCCTCCCGACCGGGACGGCCCCGTCCCCCCGAAAATCACCACCCAACCATCCATCCACAGCCATGGGCGCATTCAAGGAACCGCACGGCGGCGAACTCAAGGAACTCTATCTCGGAGAATCCGCCGCAGAGACCGAAAAAACAAAGGCCAAGGACTACCCCTCCTGGGATCTCACCGACCGCCAGCTCTGCGACCTCGAACTTATCCTCAACGGCGCTTTCTCGCCCCTCGAGGGGTTCATGGGCGAGGCCGACTACGACGCGGTCGTCAAGAACATGCGCCTCGAATCCGGCCTGCTGTGGCCGATCCCTGTCACCCTTGACGTGAGCAAGGAGTTCGCCGAATCCCTCTCGTCGGGCAGTCACGTCGCCCTCCGCGACCACGAGGGCGTCATAATCGCCACCATGGAGGTCCGTGACATCTGGACCCCCGACAAGTCCGCCGAAGCCCATCACGTCTTCGGAACCGATCTCGACGAGCACCCGGGCGTCGATTATCTCCTCCACCATGCCCATCCCGTCTATCTCGGGGGTCCTCTCACCGGCATCGAACCGCCCGTCCATTACGACTTCAAGCTCCTCCGCGATTCCCCGTCCGAACTGCGCGGCCGGTTCCGCAAACTCGGCTGGCGAAAGGTGGTCGCCTTCCAGACCCGCAACCCGATGCACCGCGCCCACCAGGAACTCACCCTGCGGGCCGCCCTCGAAAACGAGGCCAACCTCCTCATCCACCCCGTCGTCGGTATGACCAGAAAAGGCGACGTCGATCACTTCACCCGCGTGCGATGCTACGAACGAATCCTCGAAAAATACCCCGAACAAACCACCACCCTCAGCCTGCTCAACCTCGCCATGCGCATGGCCGGACCACGGGAAGCCGTCTGGCACGGCCTGATCCGCAAGAACTACGGCTGCACCCATCTCATCGTGGGCCGCGACCACGCCGGACCCGGATCGAGACCCGACGGCCAGCCGTACTACGGCCCCTACGAAGCCCAGGAACTCTTCAAGAAACACGAAGACGAAATCGGCGTCTCCCTCGTCCCCTTCCAGCAGATGGTCTACGTCGAAGACCGCGCCCAGTATCTGCCCGTCGACGAGACCACCCCCGACATGAAAGTCAAGACCATCACTGGAACCGAGTTCCGGCGCCGCCTCCAGGAAGGACTCGATATCCCCGATTGGTTCTCCTACCCCGAAATCATCACGGAACTCCGCAAGATGTTCCCCCCCCGCTCCGAGCAGGGCCTCACCATCTTCTTCACCGGCCTGTCCGGTTCCGGAAAATCCACCATCGCCAACGCCCTCCTCGTCAAACTCCTCGAAATCGGCGGACGCCGCGTCACCCTCCTCGATGGCGACCTCGTCCGAAAACACCTCTCCAGCGAACTCGGATTCTCCAAGGAACACCGCGACCTCAACATCCTCCGCATCGGATACGTCGCCTCCGAAATCACCAAGAACGGCGGCATCGCAATCTGCGCCCCCATCGCCCCCTATCGCCTCACCCGCCGCAAGGTCCGCCAAATGATCCAGGCCGTCGGCGGCTTCGTCCTCGTCTACGTCGACACACCCCTCGAAGTCTGCGAAAAACGCGACCGCAAAGGCCTCTACGCCAAAGCCCGCGCCGGCCTCATCAAGGAGTTCACCGGCATCGATGATCCCTACGAGGAACCCGAAAACGCCGACCTCGTCATCGATACCCAAAAACTCTCCCCCGAACTCGCCGCCCATCGCATCCTCGTCAAAATCGAGAGCATGGGATTCATCCGATAGAGAAATCCAGACTGCCCCCCACCGGCCTCGCGCCGGTGGCCGGTGGCGTCCGTCGGGTCCTGCAAATCTCCCGGTG
>CAYPUM010000084.1:0-10812 GCA_964413545.1 uncultured Roseibacillus sp.
CGTGTGCCTGTGGCCGATTGACCATGCGCTCCAACGGGATGAACCCGTTGGGGGCGTGATGAGGGGCGTGTGCCTGTGGCCGATTGACCATGCGCTCCAACGGGATGAACCCGTTGGGGGCTTGATGAGGGGCCCTTCGTTTCCCTGGCGCGAACGAGATCAGGGAGCTGGCCCGGATGTCGAATCTGACGATCATCGGGCTTGACATCGATCCCGACATGAAACCGATTTTTGACGAGACGATTCGGAAGGCCGGGTTTAGTCAAGGTGATCGACGACATGGGGCAGTGGGTGGAGATTCGGAAAGGCATCAAGGATCGCGGGTTGCGGGACTGATCGGAGCGCCGGTCTTCAACCGGTGTCGCGGGATGGCATCCGGCTACCCCGGCGACCAGGCCCGTGACCATGGCGAATGGGTGGCGGGTCTTTCTGGAGGCGGTCCCGGAAGCCGCTCGCGGCGGGAGCCGGAGTCCTTGAAAACCGGAACTCGTCACAAGGGAGGCATGTTCCTGGGCTGCAATGCCGGTGAACCACGACGGCGACGACTACGGATGACGACGAGGCGCGTGACCCCTATTGCCCGTTGCGCAGCCTTGACGAATGAGCGATTTCCGTTCAGGACCCGGATTCGTGATTGTTCCGCTCCAAAAGGACGATTCCCTGCTCGCGGACATCGAGTCAGCCGATCGGAGCGAGAATGTCTTTCACGTATGGTGGTTGGGCCAGAGTGGTTTCCTGTTGAAGTGGGGAGAGAATCGTCTGCTCTTCGATCCCTATCTGTCGGACTCCCTGACGGCCAAGTACGGCGGCACCGGCAAGCCCCACGTGCGGATGACGGAATTGGTGGTCGATCCGTCCCGATTGACCGGGATCGATGCGATCACCTCCAGTCACAATCACACCGATCACCTCGATGCCGGGACTCTTCTGCCATTGGCGGCAGCCAATCCGGACGCGCCGCTGGTGATTCCGGCCGCAAACCTTGAATCCGCCGAAACCCGCCTCGGCGAGGGGAGAATCAGGATGCTCGGTCTGGACGATGGCGGAACCCTGCGGGCGGGTCCCTTTGAATTCGCCGGGATCGCGGCGGCCCACAACGAAGTGGAGCGCGATGAATCGGGCCGATGCCGGTACCTGGGATTCGTTGTGAGTTTCGGCGGCTTCGCCGTCTACCACAGCGGAGACACCCTCTGGCATGCGGGACTTGTTCCCCGGGTTGCGGCGCATCGACCGGATCTGGCCATGGTTCCGATCAACGGTTTCAAGCCGGAGCGGCGAGTGGCCGGAAACCTTGACGGGCTCGAGGCGGCGGCGGTTGCCAAAGGCTGCGGAGCGAAGATGGCAATTCCGCACCATTTCGAAATGTTCGAGTTCAACACCGAAACGCCGGATCTGTTCGTGGAGAGTTGCGAGCGTTTCAACCAGCCCTGCACGGTCCTGGAGTGCGGCGAGCGGTGGACGTTTTCCGCGGACGCTGTTCCAGGATGATCCGAGCGCCGGGGACTTGCGAAAGGTCGAGTCTCGCTCGTCCGATTGTGCCGCGATTCGCGGGTCCGAGGCTTGCCTCGCTGGATTTCAAGGACCTCCGCAGGTCTGAAGCGCTGCGAGGAGATGATCGACGGCGGCGGAGACGGCCCGGTCGACGCTTTCGGCGGTGAAGCCTCCGAGGTGGGGAGTGGCGATGACGCGGGGATGCTTGACGAGGCGCCAATCGGCGGGGGGCTCGGTGTCGAAGGCGTCGAGGGCTAGTCCGGCGAGTTTGCCGCTGTCGAGGGCGGCCATGGCAGCCGCCGCATCGATCAGGCTGCCCCGGGCGGTATTGACCAGGTAGGCCCCGTCCTTCATCCGGGCGAAGGCATCCTTGTCGACGAGGGCCCGGCCGTCCTCCAGCGCGGGGCAGTGCAGGCTGATGATGTCGGAGCGGCGCAGGAGTTCCTCGATCGGAACGTAGGAGAAACTCGCGGACGGTTGGAACGACTCGTCAGGGCAGGGGTCGTGGGCGAGGATCTTCATGTCGAAGGCGAGGGCCATCCGCGCCACGAGCCGGCCGATCCGGCCGCATCCCACGAGCCCGAGGGTGCGGTCTTCGAGTTCGACCCCTTTGCGCCGCTCCCATGTTTCGGCTTTCATGCGGCCGTCGCTGAACGGGAGGGACCGGATCAGGGAGAGGACGCACGCGATGGCGAGTTCGGCGACGCCCCGGGCATTGGCGCCCTCGGCCCGGCACACCTTGATGCCATTCCGTTCGGCGGCCGCGAGGTCCACCTTGTCGACCCCCGTTCCGTTGCGGCTGATCACCTTGAGGTCCGCGGCGGCATCGAGGACGGTGGCGGAGACCGGCTCGACCCCGGCGAGGTATCCGACGCATCCCGGCAGCAGTTCCAGCAACTCCGCCTCCGTCGGGAGCGTTCCCGGGGTGGAGAAGACGATGTCGTAGCCGGCCTGCTTGATTCGTTCCAGGGCCGGATGTCCGCCCCTGGTGAGGGAGCGCGGCGTGACCAGGATCTTCATCGGGTGGGCGGACATTGCTGCTCCGACCAGCGGGGGTTGTCGATCAACCGTGGTTTGCCGTCGCGTTCCACCATCAGCTTGCGAAAGCCCTTTTCCTCGATGGTCTTGTAGTCGTGTCCGGCGTCGGCCCGGAACGCGAAGAAGGTAACCAGGGTTTCCGTCGGCGAAACGTTGATGCTGCGGTGCGCGAAGCGGCCGGGGACATACACGGCGGCGCCGGGCGTCATTTCGCGGGCCTCGCAGTCGCCTTCCGGATTCTCCATGAGCATGAATCCATGCCCGTTCAGGCAGTAATACACCTCGGCGGTGTCGAGCACCTCGTGGAAGTGGCCCTTGGTCATGAAGTACTCGTCGCCGACCTTGCCCGGGTAGACAATGCTGGCGCCGTAGGCGATCGCGCCGGGTTTCTCCGGAATGCCCATTTCGTGAAACTCGTAGACGAGCAGGTCCCCCTTGTTCAGCAGCGCCTCATATTCCCGCGTGTCCCGGTACATGCCCTTCATCTTTGACAGCCGCCGCCGGGTGGTTTCAACGTCCGGCGAGAGGCCGGTCTTCATGTCGAAATATGTCAGCTTCGATTCCATCGGTTCTATTTTCTTGTTTCCGCCGCGATCCGGCCCAGTTCCTCGAATTCCGGCCCCTCGGAGGGGATGTCGATATTGAACACCTCGGCGATGACGCTGAGCCACCCGTGGAGGAAGTAGACCCAGCCGTCTTCGATGGTCAGGTTCTTCGCCTCTTTCTGGGCCCTCGCCTGGTCCATGAAGACGAGGTCGCCGCGGTAGTTGAATTCCCATGCGATTCCGTTCAGCGGGAACTCCGCGGCATCCGTGAGAGGGGATCCCGGCGCGTCCTTGCCGAGACCGGTGGCATTGACAACCATCGAGCCTTCCCGGAGCTTCGCCACCACCCGATCGTTCTCCGGCGGGGTGGGGCAGAGGTAGTATTCGACCGGAATGGGGAAGTCCATCGCGGCGTGAACGGCTTTCATCTCGTTGAGCCGTTTTTCGCTGCGGTTGGTGACGTAGATTGCGGACGGCCGTTGGTCTGCCGGTCGTTGTGCGAGGGAGAGGGTCAAAGCCAGCGACGAGCCGCCGGCGCCGAGCAGGCAGATCCCGGCGCCTGATTCGCCCCAGTATTCGGCCGGCTTGATGGCGTCGAAGGAAAGCCCGCTGGTGATCGGATCCATGGCGTGCCCCCGCAGTTGGCCGTCCCGTTTCGAGATGCAACTGACTTCATCGAGCCGGGTGGCATGGGGGTCCAGCCAGTCGAATTCGTCCCGGGCCGCCTTCAAGAGGTCCAGCTTGTGGGTGGTGACGAGGGCGCCGAGGGACAGCTCGTCGTGCTTCAGGAAGCGCACCACCTTCCGGTAGACCTCCGGATCGTCATGCCACTTGCAGTCGATCCCCCGGATCGGGCAATCGCCGAGGCCAAGGTGCCGGGCCCAGGCCGGGAAGACCTTCATGATCGAGGACTTCCCGGTGGTCACCCCGATGAAATAGAAAGTCCGCTTCTCCGCGGGCGCGAAATCGAAATTCATCTCGTATTCTCCTTGTGCCAGAAGCCCAGCATGTGCTCGTAGGTGCGAATGAACTCGTCCAAGACGGGCCGGTAGGCCGCGACGGATTCGGGCTCGGGATCGACCTGCTGCGTGACGGTCCGCCGCTCGAGGGCGGTCCGCGCCGGGTCGTCGATCATCCCGACACCGCGGGCCGCCAACAGGGCGACTCCCTTCAATCCGGCTTCGGGTTCGTCCGACAGTTCGAGGGGGACCCCCACCACGTCGGCCTTGATCCGGTTCAGGAGGTGGTTGCGGGTGCCTCCCCCGACACTCATGATGCGCTCGACAGCGTGGCCGTGTTTGCGGAACTGGGTGACATCCTTGCCCATGGCGAGGGCGACGCTCTCCATGACGGCACGAACGAACTGTGGAGCGGCGTGCCCGAGTTCGATGCCAAGGTATCCGCCGCGTGCGGAGGTGTTTTCCCGGCGGCGCTCCCCCAGCATGTAGGGATAGAAGTGCAGCCCGTTGCTGCCGATCGGGGCCTCGGCGGCCAGTCGGGCGAGGTCCTCGTAGGAGATCTCCTCACCGCGAAAGGAACTGACCAGGTCCTTGCACCACTTGATGCTCATGCCGCCGCAGTCCAGGATGGTGAACGGAATCCAGCCGTCCACCACGTGCCGAAGGTTCTGGATGGCGGGGTCCAGCAGCGGTTGGGGCGTGTGGGCCGCGAGGAGGGTGCTGGTCCCGGTCACGTCCGCGGTCACCCCTTCCCCGGCGATGCCGAATCCCAGCATGGAAGCCGGGAAATCCCCGCCGCCTGCGACCACCGGCGTGCCGGCCACGAGGCCGGTGGCGGTGGCGGCTTCGCGGGTGACCTTCCCGATGATCTCGTGCGAGGGATGCACCGGAGCGAACTTCCGCAGGTCGACGCCGACCGCTTCGGCGAGTTCTTCGGAGTAGGCGTCCCTCGTGCTGTCCCAGAGAAAGGAGCCCGAGGCCTCACTGGGATCGGCGGCGGCGACGCCCGTCAACCGGTAATTGATGAAGTCCTTCGGGACCAGGAACCACTCCGCGCGCTCATAGACCCCGGGCTCGTGGTCCTTGTGCCAACGAACCTTGATGCCAACCCATGCCGGGTTGGTGGAGCTGCCCGCGATGGCTGCGAGGCGGTGCTCGTCGTGTTCCCGGCGGATGCGCTCGGCCTGCGCATCGCAGCGCTTGTCACACCAGAGCTGCACCCACTCGTTGGTGACGCGGCCATCCTTGTCGATCCCGACCGGCCCGTGCATCTGGCCGCAGGAGGCGACGGCGGCAAGGGAGGCCGGGTCCACCGCGGTCTCTGCCAGCACCTCCCGGATGGCCTGACAGGTTTCGGACCACCAGTCGCCGGCCTTCTGCCGGGCCCAGCCCGGGTGGGGGCTGTCCACTTCGTGCTTGATCTGCGCAATGCCCAGAATCCCACCCGCGCCGGTGACGATGGAGGCCCGGGCGCTCTGGGTTCCGATATCAATGGCAAGGATATGGTCGCTCATGGTGGTTGCCGCACTTGCCGGGGGCCTCGTGACAGACCCGCATCAGATGGCCGGCGAAGCGGGGGCCGGTTGGGGTTGGGCTGGCGAGGCAAGCCTCGGACCAGGAGGCAGGGAACCCGGAGCGAAGCGGCAATCCCCCTGCATCCTGGATCTTGCATCCTGCATCATGGGCCGGGCAACCTTGCTTCCGGAGAACCTGACTCATTTGTGACGAGTTCTCGATTTCGAGGACTCTAGTACCTCAAAATCGCCTTGATCACTTGGCCGTCACGAACCGCGGCGAGGGCGTCGTTGATCTGTTCGAGGGGAAACTGGTGGGTGATGAACTCGTCGGCGCGCAGTTTTCCGGCCCGGATCCACTCGCACAAGGGTTCCATGGCGGCCTTCTCCCTGAACCGCGTGGGCCACTGGTGGATGAAGAGGTTGAAGTTGTAGGGTCCCTTGCCTTTTTCGATCGTGACGGACGATTCGGCGATGACGCCGTAGACGCAGATCGATCCGCCCATCCTGATCATCGGCAGAGCGAGGTTGATGATCTCGCCCTTGCCGACGGCATCGATCACGGCGTCGAGCTTCCTGCCCCGTCGTTCGATCAGGGACTCCAGTTCCGGATCGCCGGGTGCGAAGACCTCGTCGGCGCCCAGTTCGAGGGCCTTGGCGCGCTTGTTCTCGAGGGGATCCACCACGCCGACATAGCCCAGTCCAAGGAGCTTGGCGAACTTCGTGAAGCTCAAGCCGACCGGGCCGGACCCGAACACGAGAATGTCGTCACCCTCCTGCAACTGGAAGTCGCCGAATCCGCCATGGACCTCGCGCCAGGTGCACAGCATCACGGCCTCCTCCACCGGGATGTCGGGCGGGACGGGGCGCTGGATCTCGCAGACCTCGAACCAGCCGTGCTCCTCGTCGGCCACCCCGTCTTCCACCATCGCATCGTGATCGGTGGCCAGGGTGTATTCGCAGAAGCCCCCCCAGCCGGCGGCGTATTCCGGATCGCCGAAATCGAAGACGAGGCCGCCGACCACCCGGTCGCCCTCCTTGAAGTTCCGGACCTTGGCGCCGACGGCATCGACGATGCCGGCGTCTTCGTGTCCCAGGATCAGGGGATAGTCTTCCACCCCCGGGAATTTCCCCGCGACGAGTTTCCCGTCGGTGAGGTTGCAGAGGCAGGCCGCCTCCGTCCTGACCCGCACCTGGTAGGGCCCGGGGGCCGGTTCGGAGAGGTCGACCAGTTCGACCCGGTTCGGTTCCACAACAGCTACTGCACGCATGTTCCTTTTCCTTGTTTGATCTCACTTCCCCGGGAAAAGCGGGGCGGCCATGTTCTCCCACCCGAACAGCTCGGCCCCGGTGAATCCGCTCAGCCCGACGATGGCGCCCCCGATGGCGCCGCCAAGCAGCACCAGCCCGACACGCGGGAGGGATTCGATGGTGTTGGCTATTCCCCGGCCGGAGCGGGCCTCGATCACGCCAAGGAACCAGAGCCCGCAGGCGATGGCAAACCCCATGTCCACCCATGGCGCGGCCATTCGGTATCCCTGGTGGATCAGGCCGTATTGCACGGTCTTGCCGTCTTCGCCCGTGATCAGCTCGGGATGGATGCCGAAGCCGGGCAGTTTGTGATTCATGACCCAGAAGGTCCCGACGATGATCGCGGCGCAGGCCATGCCTCCCGCCGGCCCGAAGGCTTCCACCATCTTCGGCCAGCAGATGCATACCGTGAAGGCCACCGCAAAAGCGCCGAAGATCGTGGTGATCATCGCGGCATGGTGCATGCCGAGGGAATCATTATAGGTGCTCAACCATTCCGGCATGATTCTGTTCCTTCCGGGTGAAAGTTCAGTCTTCTCCCTCCTCCGCGGGTTGGAAGGCGGGGAGGTGCTTCTTGACGGCCGTGGCCGCCCATCCGGCCAACAACCCTCCGATCAGGCACAGGACCAGCGTCGGCAGGCACCGGGCGAAGTCGGCTCCGAAACGGACCATCGCCCATGCCACCCCGGCCGAGCCGACCGCCCAGCCTTGGTCGACCCAGATGCGGCCGTCGGGATTGCGGATTACTCCGAGCCAGTGGTTCATGAACCATGCGATGGAGATCAGGACGGTGGCGGCCAGCCAGCCGCCCATGATGCCGTAGCTTTTCCACATTTCCGGCCAGATGCCGAAGACCAACGCTCCGCAGATGGCGGAGCCGAGAACGGTGCCGAGGTGTTTCATATCCGCCCTTCCGCCGGGTTGAGAGGTTCGATCATTTCACCTTGTCGAGGTCGATGACGCTGAGCGTGTAGGGCTTGTCGTGTTTCGTGTTCACCTTGCCGGGCCCGGTGACCGCGTCGAAGTTCGAGACGATCAACTCGTGTCCGCGGACGATTGGTTCGCCGGGCTGGTCCAGCCCGCCCTTGGATCCGTCGCAATCCGGGCTCTTGGCGAGGATGCGGACCTTTCCTTCGGGGGATACGATAGTGATGGCGTTCTCGGAGAAGTCCGCGACATAGATGTTGTCCTTGTCGTCCACGCAGATTCCGTCGGTGGTCCGCATGTTCGGGCTCTTGGCGAAGATCTCGTTGGACTGCACTTCCCCTTTCCCGTCGAAGGTGATCTTGTGGAGCGTGCCGTCGCCAAAGTTGCCGAGGAAGAGGTTGCCCTTGCTGTCAAAGACGAGCCCGTCCAGCCCGTACTGGCAATCCATGTTGAGGGTCTTGAACTGCAGGAGCAGGTTCTTGTCGGAGGCGTCGTTGTTGACTTTCACGTTGCGATCGGAGGCCTCGAAGCGGTACAGCCCGCTGACCAGTTGCTCGGATTTGATCTTCGGCAGCAGGCTTTGGGTCACGTAGAGTTTGCCGTCGCGGCACTTGATCCCGTTCGGGTGACTCATGCCGGAGGCCACCACCTCCTGTTCCACCACCTTGCCGTCCGCGATCCTGAGCCGCAGGATGCGGCCCTCGTTCTTGCCTTCCCCGGTGCCCGGCCATCCCTGGTTGTCGCACACGTAGAGACTGCCGTCGGGCCCGAAATCAATGCCCATGGGGCAGGCCCGGCCCGTCTTTTCGAGGGTCGGGCAGGTCGCGTAGAGGCTCAACTCGTTGTTCGTGGCAATTCTCATGAACACGGCGGGCTTGCTCATGTCGCCGTAGTTCGGGCAGGCCAGGATGATGCTGCCGTCCTTGTCCATCGCCAGCCCGTCCGGGGTGGGACAGATGTCCGGAAGCTCCATGAACAGCGCCGGCTCCGTCAGGGGACGCGTGTCCGGGCTCCCGGCCCCGTCCCAGGCCGCTTGGCTCTCCCTGCCCCGGCACCCCGTCGCGGCGCCCAGAGCGATCAGGCAGATTGCGTGAATGAAATGTGTGTTTGCCAACATCCTTGCCTCCTTTCTTCAGTTTCGATCGCGCATGTTTTCCCGGCATGCGGGGCCACGACCAAACGAAATGCGCGAAACGCCGTCAAGCATCGGACCGCAATTCTCGATTATTCGGGAACCCCTTCGCGACGCCGCTCGAATTGGAACGATTCGCCGGTCCGGTCCCGGATGAGCGCCTCGAGGTTGTCCAGTTCGAGGTCCTCCATGCGATGGCGTTTCGCGAGGTAACGTTGGTACTTCGCGACATCCTTCTCGGACCAGGCATGGGCCTCGGTGTAGTCTCCGCAGTACGGCACGAGGAGATCGATCCAGCAGGCGATCTTGTCCAGTTCCTCGCGGGAAAGCTCCACGCCCTCGTGGCCTTCTTCAAGCAGTGACATGAGTTTGCTCTTCGAGGATCCGGCATGGTAGGGCGGAAGCATGGGGGGGATCGACTGGACGTTGAGCCAGTTGACGATCGGATTCGGTTTGCCGTTGCGGGTCAGCGCGAGGTAGGCGTCGCTCCACTTGCGGCCGCCATGGGTGCCGGCCGTTTCGCCGAGGAGGCTGAAGGATTTCCTGCCGGTCTTGACCAGTGCCCCTTGCTTGGGCATGGGTGGCTCTTTCATTCCCGGGATGTGGGACCGGTCGTCGTGACACTCGATGCAATGCCGGTCGAGGATCGGCTGGATCTCCTGACGAAAGCTGAATCCGCGCGGGGGGCCGTAGAACGGCTCCAGTTGCTGGGGGCCGGCCTTGATGGCCTCGGTCATGACGCGGCCCACGGTCGGCGGCACCCGGCTCTTGTCTTCGTGGCAGCCGATGCAGGAGGCGATTTCGCCCGGCATGAGGGTCGACCAGGAACGCATGCTCTGCGCCACGTACCCGTTTTCGTCGATGGCCTGGAAATAGAGCGGGGTTCGGGCCGGGGCTTCGAAGAACGCCGATCCATCCGGATGGACCATGGCCTCCCCAAGGACCTTCTTCACGTCCCAGGTGCCGTTCTGAATCGAAACCGGGGTGCTGACCAACGCCCCGCCGGCCGGGCCGCCGTTTCTGTTGCGCCCCACCCCCGCGGCGCGGTAGTCGAGGGCCACCACGCGCAGTTTGTCGATGGTGCCGCGCGGGACGTCCTTCAGGCCCGGGCCGAGGTGGATGTCCTGCACGTAGTACATGCCGGTCGATTTCCGGTAGTCGACCTGGGAGGCCCTCACCTCCGGCTTCCTGCGCGCCTTGCGCAGGACCGGCTGGTTGCAGGAAATGTGCGGGTCGAACGCCAGCAGCTCGCGCGCGGCATCTTCCCTCACGTAGTAGAGCGCAAATCCGTTCCTGGAATCGCGTTTCGTCTGGTGGGCGCTGTAGGAGGCGATGTACTCCCGCTCGTTCAGCGGGTAAGGATACATGAAATGCCCGTCGAAGCCGGTGTAGGCGTCGACCCGGCGGTAGCGCCGGTCCTTCTTGTCGTCCACCCGCGGGGCGACGAGGGTGGCGCCGGTAGTTTCCTGCCGGCCCTGCGTCACGTCGATGACGATGAGGGCGCCGGTCTGAATGCTGTGATGCCCCGTCGCGATCGCGAGCACCTTTCCGGTCCCCGGGATCCCGCGGGCGTGGCCCACGGTGGTCGGCCACCATGAGTTGTTCCCGTAGTACTCGGTCTGCCCGGTGCCGTCCATGTTCATCACGAAGAGGGGCTGCGGGTAGAGTTGCCCGCGGTCGTTGTAGTCCCAGCGGGTGTAGATCACGCGGCCGTCCTCCAGCACCTGCGGGTAGTTGGTGTGGACCTGGTCGAAGCCGAGGCGGCGCAGGTGCTTCCCGTCCTTGTCGCAGGTGTAGAGGTTGCTGACCTCCGTCCACCAGCAGTCCACGATCTGCACGCAGCGGGTGGAGTTGAACACGATGTCGTCGTTGGGCAGGTAGACCCCTTCGTAATC
>CAYPUM010000085.1:0-10793 GCA_964413545.1 uncultured Roseibacillus sp.
ATCAGGCAGGGCAACCTTGCTGCCGGAAAACTTGACTCATTTGTGACGACTTCCGAATTTCAAGGACTCTCACCGAGCTTCTCGTCGACCTCGTTCCAGAGCCCCTTGAACTCGGGGCTCAATTCCTCCAACTCACGGGCCATCCGTTCGGCCTCCGCCCGGCGTCCCCGCAACCACGCAAAGGCGATCGCCTGAAACAGCCGCCGCTTCCGGTCAAGCGACCCCTCCGTGTGTTCCAACAATTGCTGGTGCAGCGCCAGCAGGGACAAGGGGGCGACCTCGCCCCACCGCAGCATCTTGGCCGCTCCATTCTCATCCACCAACAACCCGCCATCAAGGGTCCCGAGGATGCGGGCATAGGAAGCGCCGCCTTCGACCTGCACCTCCACGCCGTCCGCCCCCGGTCCCAGCACCCGCTCCAATTCCGAGAGGAAGGCGCTTGCGGCATCGCAAAGGCGCACCAGGAGGCGCTGTTGGGTCTTTTCGAGTTTCCCCTCGACCTTCGCCGCCTTGAGCGTTCCGGCAGCCTCCGCGAAGCGCGATCTCCCGATGATCTCCGCCACTTCTTCCCGTTTCTCCTTCCATTGCGGCGCCACCTCGCGGTGCGTGAGTTCCCGCAGCCGGCGCACGACTTCCGACTGCCAGACCTTCACATTGAACCGGGCTCGCCCGCGGGTGGTGAGCGAGGCATAGATCTCTTCCAAACGCAGGACCGCTTTTTCGAGGTCCCGCCGGCTCTTGTCCTCGACCTCGTGGTCGTAACGCTGCAGGCGGAAGAAATCCTCAACATAGCGTTCCGCAAGCTGTCTGTATGCGTCCATCCATTCGCCATCCGGCCACGGCCCGGACCGCACCAGCCGCTGAAACATCCCTGCCGCCCGATCGAGGTCGCCCTGTTCCCACGTCTTCAGGCACATCGCAAAAAATACGGTGGCCCGAAACGGATCCTCAAGGCGGCCGGGAATGCGGGATTCCGGAATATCCTCCAACGCTGTCAGCACCTCGATCCCCAACCGCAACCGTCGCCCGAGAGCGGTGTCCTCCGCCCGTTGCGCCGCCAGATAGTTCCCCAACGCCGACAGATGACCCCGCGCATCACCCGGCCGGCCGTCCAGATACGCCACCACCGCCGCCTCGAACCCGGCCCACGCCGCCGTCGGAACCGGCGCCGCCTCGTGCCGCCAGACCCCGATAAACCGCTCCTCCGCCACCACGAAATCGTCCTCCGCCAACGCCCGCCGGGCTCCCTCGTAGGCAGCCTCGATCTCAATCGCTGCCTCCGGATCAAGCCCTTTCGGATCCATCGGAGCAACCACCAGCGGCGCAGGCGGCGGCGCCTCCGACACCAGATCCGGAAGCGCCAAATCCGTCAGGACATGCAGGGTCACTCCCGCCACGATCAGCACCGCCAGTCCCAGCGCCCCGAGCAGCATCCGGCGGTGCGACGCCTCGCGCATCCGGCGCCGCGCCCGCACCGTTCCGTGAACCGGCATCCGCGCCCCCTTCACCCCCAGCGCCACGCGGGCCGCCTCCAGCGCCTGCCTCATCTCCTCATAGCTTTCGAACCGGTCCTCCCGGTCAAACGCCATCGCCTTCTCCACCACCCTGAGGGTCTCGACCGACAACCAGGGAGCGACTTTCCGGAGCGGTGGAATGTTCTGCTTCGCCTCCTTCAACCGGCGCGTCGACAAGTCCTTCGTTTCCACCGGCGACCGCCCCGACAGGCCGTGGTAAAGGCACGCCCCCAACGCATAGATGTCACTGCGGAAATCCTCCTCGCGGTGTTCGAGAGCCTCGGGCGCCACATAATGCGGAGTCGCCCAGATCTCCTCCGCCCGGGCCGCCCCTCCCTCCGTCAGGAGCGACAACCCGAAATCTACGATCTTCACCGTGCCTCCCTCGTCGATCAGGATGTTTCCCGGCTTGATGTCCCGATGGATCAACCCCGCCGTCTTGGCGGCCCGAAGCCCGTCCACCACCTGCAACGCGAACGGAATCGCCTCGTCCTCCGAAAGAGCCCCCCGAACCGCCATGCGCTCTTCGAGGCTCTGGCCGTTCACCAGTTCCATCGCAATGTAAAACCGGTCAAACGCCCTCCCTACCGTGAACACCCGCACCACGTTCGGATGGCTCACCGCCGCCGTCAGGTCCGCCTCCCGCTCGAATTGCCGCTCGCGCTTCGAATCCGCCGAGCATTCCTCGCTCAGGATCTTCACCGCCACCTCGCGGTCGAGCGTCTGGTCCCGCGCCACGTAAACCACGCTCATTCCTCCCACCGCCAGCCTCCGAACCAGCCGAAATCCCCCCAATTCCGTCTTCACCCGCAGCTCGTCTCCGCACCCCGGGCACTCGACCCGCGTGAACGGCCCCACGTCCGTCACATCCATCTCCGTCTGACAAGCCGGACAAGTCGCCAAATGCGCGCCCACCCCGCAATCTTATCCCCCCCTCCACCCCGCGCAAGCGCGAGCACCCATGGCAATACATCCAACCGTCCCCGCCTCCAGAATCAATCCAGAACAATTCACGACAGAGCGCCCTCCTTCGAAAACCAAAAACCGAAAACCTCCCCCCCCACCCTCGACACGCAACCCGCGAAGCGCAACACTCAACACGCCCTGCCACGCACCACGCACCACGCATCCCCATGCAGATCACCGTTCAGGAACCGGCCGGAGATCGTCTTGATGTCTTTCTCACCAGGGAACTCCCCGAACTGAGCCGTTCCCGCATCCAGGCTCTCCTGAAATCGGGTCACATCCTCCTCAATGACGCGACGACCCGGCCCCGCGCCCGCGTTGCTCCCGGCGACCGGATTTCGGTGTGCCTGCCTCCTCCCGAGCCATGCGAAATCCTCCCCCGCGACATCCCCTTGAACGTCCTTCACGAAGACGATCACCTCATCGTGATCGACAAGCCGGGGGGCCTTGTCGTTCACCCGGCGGCCGGTAATCCTGACGGCACCCTCGTCAACGCTCTCCTTCACCACTGCCGGGGACGCCTCAGCGGCATCGGCGGCGTCCAACGCCCCGGGATCGTCCACCGCCTCGACAAGGACACCTCGGGCTGCCTCGTGGCCGCCAAGTCCGACCTCGCCCACCAGTCCCTCGCCAACCAGTTCGCCCGGCGCCAAACCACCAAACTCTACCTCGCCGCCGCCTCCGGCGTTCCCCCGAAACCTTCCGGCACCATCTTCACCAACATCGGACGTCACCCGGTCCACCGGCAGAAGATGACAGTCCTCAACCCCGGCGCCGGGCGCCCCGCCATCACCGACTACTACTTGCTCTCGCGGCGAGACGACCTCGGAGCCTCCCTCATCCTGTGCCACCTCCACACCGGCCGCACCCATCAGATCCGCGTCCACCTCCGCCACCTCGGCTGCCCGGTCCTCGGCGACCTCGTCTACGGGCCCCGCTCCTCAACGCCCATCTCCCCCGGGCGACTCATGCTTCACGCATGGCGTCTCGCCTTCACCCACCCCTTGAGCGGCGCACCCCTCTCCTTCGAGGCCCCGATTCCGGACGCCTTCACTTCCTTCCTCCCTCCCCCTTCGCTTCTCGCGTCCATCCGCCAAACCCACCCCGACGGACTCTCCTCCCTCCTCACGCCGCCCTCCTGACCGCCCCCACCCGTCATCCCCCACACCTGCCCCCCCATGCCGCGCCTTCCCGAATTCCTCCTTTCCGCCGTCGATCAGCAAATCGACTCACCGGAGACCCCCTTCGTCCGCGCCGCTTACCGGCGCCTCCTCGACCATCATCCCGACATCGATTCCGACGAGGCCCGGCGTCTCATCGCCCTCTGCCTGGCCGACGAAACCGAACACATGGTCGCGGAAGACCGCCCCTTCGACCTCGCCCGCTACGAATCCCTTCTCGATCTCCTCCCTCACCCTCCCGGCCGCTGAACCACGCGCCACAACACCCCTCGCCCTCCTTCAATCGAACACATTCTCCACCACGTTCAGCTTCGGCTTCTCGCCATCCGACAAGACCACCTCCACCACATCGAACCGCCACGGCACCTCCCGCGTCCCCAGCAAGCGCAGCCACTCGTTCGCCCCGCGGCGGATCAGACTCTGTTTCCTCCGGTCCACCGCCTCAAGCGGCCGCCCGAATTCCTCGCTGGTCCGGGTCTTGACCTCAACGAAAGTCAACACCTTCCCGTCGCGCGCCACGATGTCCACTTCCCCGCCACGGTGCGTCTTGAAGTTCCGGTAAAGAATCTTCCGCCCGTGCCCCCGAAGATACGCCGCCGCGATCCGCTCCCCCAGCGTCCCGATCTCAAGATGCCCCAGTTCCTCGCCCTTCCCGTTCACCAGCCGGCACGACGACCTCAGCAACCGGCTGAAACGACGCACGAAAAAAGAGGACAGGCTCATGACCCCCCCATCAGCGCCACCGGCCGGAACGACCTCCGGTGGATGCGGCACGGCCCATGCCGCCTCAGCGCCTCGAGATGAGCGGGCGTGCCGTAGCCCTTGTTCGACTCGAAGCCGTACTCCGGAAACTCCGCCGCGTATTCCCGCATCCGCCGATCCCGGCTTGCCTTCGCAATGACACTGGCCGCCGCGATCGACAGGCTGATCCCGTCCCCCCTCACCACCCCCCGGGAGCAATACGGAAACCCCGGCACCCCCAAACCGTCGATGAGACAATAGTCCGGCTCCCGCCCCAACCCCGTCACCGCCCGCGCCATCGCCAGATGCGTGGCTCGCAGGATGTTCAACGAGTCGATCTCCTCCACCTCCGCAAACGCCACCGCCCAACAGATCCGGCCATCCCCCGCCAGATCCTCGTAGACCCGCTCCCGAATGTCCTCCCCAAGCGCCTTCGAGTCGTCCAGAAGACAATGTGCAAACCCCGCCGGTAACGCAACCGCCGCCGCCGCCACCGGACCTGCCAGCGGCCCGCGTCCTGCCTCGTCCACCCCGGCCACCAGCCGGTGGCCGTCACTTCGCATCCCGTCCTCAAGACTCAGGTCCGGCATCGTTCCCCCGCTCTCTACCAGTCCCATGCTTCCTCCGGCCGGTGCCCGTCCCGCTCAGCCAACGAGCATCGCATGTACAAAACCCCCACCGCCGGTATCACATCACCGCCATACAAATACATCCCGCCCCCCGGACAGCGCGGAAGACGCGGGACGAACCCCCCCGGCCCCACCAGCTCTTCCAGAAGATGACCCTCGGGGAATTCCTCCGAAACGTCGTCCCCCGGATCAAGTTCCCTCAAGTTGGAATACGCCCGCACCGACACCTGCATCTGCCGGATGTTCATGATGCAGCGCGCCCGATCCACCCCCTTCTTCCACGCCGCGGCCGCCGCCATCGTCACGCTCAACACGATCAGGGAAATCATGATCACCACCGTCAGCTCCGCCAACGTCATCCCCCGCCCCAGCCTTGCCGCCGGCGACAAATTCCTCTCCTTGCCCATCCTTGTTCTCATGGCGTCGCCCGGCCCCCATCCCCTTGAGACCCTTGGCCGCACCTTATGGCAAACCGTCCCGATCATCAATCCATTCTCGCAAGGCAGAGCCTCGGAACAATCGGCGATTACGGCGTCGATTGCGTGAAGCACGCCTCCCCCGTCATCCGTAATCGCCGCCCGTCATCGTCCACCGAAATTGCGGATCGAAAAACCCGAGCCGTTTGTGACGAATCTTTCGAGGACTCGCGCATGGTCTGACGGCTTGCCCCGCCGGATTCCCGTCCCACGAATTCGACCGTGACCCGCATGATCATTTCTGCTCTATTCGAGGGGTTTCCTCCTCGTTTCTCCCGCTCATGCATGCCGTCCGCCGCTCCCGTCCCGCCTCCGCCGATGTCCTGCGGCTCATCCTCCCCGCTCTCGCCCTCCTGACCGCCGCCGCCGCCCCGGACGAGAACCTTCTCCCCAACGGAACATTCGACCACAAGGGGGGAGAACTCTACGGCTGGATCACTGATTACGAATGGGCCGGCAACAAATTTTACGCAAACAACAAGGACCGCGTCTCGGTCGTCGGGGGCAAGGCCCGAATCACGCCCGCCGGCGACGCCGGCGCCAAAATGGAATGCCTCCCGATCCCCTTCGAACGCGGCTTCCGATACACCTGCTCCATGGAGGTCGCCGGTGGCCCGTATCGCATCTACTTCGCCGGATACAAGTGGAAGCCGGGAATCCGCCCCGACAACAGCCCCGAACTCGCCGACCTCCGCCTGATCTACAAGAGCAAGGCCGTCTCCGCCAAAAACACCTCGTCCAAACGGCAAACCATCGAACTCCCCGGCGTGAAACTCTCCGCGCAGGCCAAGTCCCACTTGAAACAGGTCCGATTTGTCACAGTGTATATCTGGATGCTCCGCGAAGGAACCATCGACAACGTCACGGTCCGCAAATCCGCCGATCCCGCCATGGACTTCTAACCCGCCCCGCCGATCCATGCACGCACCCATCACCAGCAAGCTCGAACAAGTCGGACGCAGGGTGGTCCGCTGGCGGACGCAGGTGGTGGTCGCATGGAGCATCGCCGCCCTCCTCGCCGCCGTCCTCCTCGTCGGACTGGCGGACTTCTGGCTCCGGCTCGGCCGGGCGGACCGCTTCCTCACCGGTTCTCTCGTGCTCCTCCTCGCGGGCGGCGCGGCGTGGCAGGTCCTCAAGGCGCATCGCAAACGTTACACGCCCGAGGGAGTCGCCGCCATGGTCGAAGGCAAGTTCCCGCAACTCGACAACCACCTCATCAACTATCTCCAGTTCGCAAGGGACGCCGGCCGGGATCCGTTCAAGCAAGCCTACCTGCGCCACGGTCTGCCCGCCTGCGATCGACTCGATTTCCGCAAGCTCCGCGACGCCGCCGCCCATCGCCGCAGCCGCATCGCCCTCGCCGTGACCTTCACCCTCTTCCTCTTGCCTGCCTTGTTTCTCGGCAAGGCGTGGGGCGTCGCCGTTTGGCGCGCCGTGAACCCGTTCAGCACCCTTCAGCCCCTCACCCTGACCCGCATCGTCGAGGTCTCGCCCGGCGACACCACCGTCCTGCAAGGCGACCCCCTCGCCCTCTCCTGTGCCGTGCAGGGATTCCCCGGACACGAGGTGCGCATCGATCTCGATCCGGGGGACGCCGATCCGGTCACTTATTCCCTCGGACAACTGGCGGACCACTCCGAGCAATCCTTCTCGCACCGGCTCCCGAGGGTCATCACCCCTCTGCGCTATCGGTTCCGCGCCGGCGATGCTCTCGACTCCGCATGGCACGTTGTCAATACCCGGCCCCCGACCGCTCTCACCGATATCCGGCTCACCATCAATCCACCCGGCTACACCGGCCTCGCGCCGGAATCGCGCCGGCCGCGGCTCGAACCGGCCCTCATTCCGGCCCGTGCCGGGGTGTCGGCCACCGTCACCTCCAACACCCCCTTGAAGTCACTCACCCTCGCGATTTCCGGAGACGACCAGCCCCTCCCCCTCTCCCCCTCTTCCTCCGAACGGACTTCCTGGAGCGGCCGCACCACCATCAGCCGGGGATCATCCCTGCGCTTCGAAGGCAAGGACATTCACGACGCCGCCATCGCCGAAGACGTGACGTTCGCCCTCGAACCCGACCGCGCTCCCGCCATCGAGATCGTCTCGCCGGTGGGTAGAACCATCCTGCCCCCCGGAGAATCCCCCCGCATCGGATTCCGCGTCTCCGACGACTATGGCCTCCGTGAGATCACCCTCGAAAAGATCCTCCCCGGAACTTCGTCCGGACGTTCGGTTCACAAGTGGTCGCCGGACGGCGGCCGGCACTTCGAGGAGGCGTGGACCGGCGACGTCGCGCCCCGGCCCGGCCGCGAACTCGCCTTCCGCGTGGTCGCGCGGGACAACCGTCCCGACAATCCCAACGAAACCGTTTCCTCGACGATCGTGTTCGCCGTCCCGTCCCACGCCGAGGCCTCCCGGCATCGCGACGAACTCGAGAGCAGGGCCATGGCCGGCCTCCAGCAGGTCATCGAACTGCAGAAGAAGAACCTCGCCGAAACCGAGCGCCAGGGGTTGGCCGTGGATCGCGCCGACGATGCCCAATGGATGACCACCGCCGGCCGCCAACGCGAAATCCGCTCCCTCACCAGGGACCTCCTCGCCAACCCGCTCAAGCCGCTCGGCCGCCTCACCACGAAGGTCCGAAACCTCTGGGTCAATGAAATGTCCCACGCCGTCGCCGCCCTCGAATCCATCCCCGGCGCCAGCCGCAACCAGAAGATCCGCCTCGCCGCCGAGGCCCTCGAACTGGAACAATCCATCCTCGACACCCTCACCCGCGCCGAGTCCGCTTTCTCGCAGTCCAAGGTCGATCGCCGCATGTCCGGGATCTCCGCCCTCCTCGAAGCCCTCATCCGCGGTCAACAGCATGTCCTGAATCAGTCCCGCGACTTCGCGGCAGCCAAAGCCGCCGTGAGCGAGGTGCTCGTCGACGCCCAGGACGCGCTCGCCGAAGACCTCACCTCCTTCACCAATGCCTGCCGCGACGAAGCCGGCTCCCTCCGGGGCAACGACGCCGCCTTCGCCGCCACCCTCGATGCGATCGCCCAACGCGCCGACAACCTCGGAATCCGCCAGCAAATGATCCTCGCCGCCGAACGCCTCGACCACAACAAGCCCGCCAAGGCCGTCCCCAGACAGGAGCAGGCCCTCGCCAACCTCAAGATCCTGCGCGCCATGCTCGCCAAGGTCCGCCTCGATGAGGAAACCGGAACCCGGAAAGCCCTCCTCGAAGCCGTCGCCCAGGCAAGGGAGGAACTCCGGAAGATCAAGGAGGAATACCAGCGCAAGCTGCTCGCCATGGAAGAGGTCCGCGGCAGCATGGACAAAAACGACGAGGATTTCGACTCCCTCGAGGAGTCCTACGAGGAACTCGTCCGAAAGACCCGTGAAGCTCTCCTCGATATCCCCGCCGGCCTCCACGTCTTCACCGGCCTCAACGTCGCCAACGACATCATCGAGGATGTCTTCTCGGTCTTCGAGGAGGTCGAACAGGCCGAAGGCACCGGCCACGAGGAATCCCGTGAGATGCTCGAACACGCCTACGCCAAGGAGGACGTCATGCTCGAAATGATGGAGGAAGCCAAAGGCCGCCTCGACGACATGGAAATGTGGCTCGGCGCCGGCCCCGACTTCGAAAAAGTCACCACCGAGGCCTTCGACCGCGAGGAAATGCCCGACTCCGGAATCGCCACCGGCGCCCTCGCCACCGAAGTCCAGGACCTCATCGGGGACCTCCTCGATGAAGACGAACAGATGGAACAGGACGCCCAAGACAGCGCCACCACCCATGCCCTGCCCGACTGGGAAGCCGGCTGGGAAGTCAAGGAGGGAAACATCGCCTCCTACGGCGCCAAAGGAAAATCAGGCAACGAAACCCCCGACCACCACGAACAGGACGGCCGCTCGATCGTCGGCCGCCAGGGGATGTCAACCGGCGAAACCGCCGCCGGCTCCGGAACCGTCTCCGAAGGCGACAAGAACATCGAGGAACGCCGCACCGAAGACCCCACCCAGAGCGGCCAGGTCGACCTCGCCGGAGATGCCGGCACCAAGGCCACCGGCGGCGGAAAACTCGCCACCGGCAAGGCGGACTCCAAGGGCATGAGCGGCGGCGTCGAACGCATGGACTCCAATGAAGAGGGATCATGGGAGGGCATGGCCGCCCTCATGGCCCGCCAGGCCGACGCCATCTATGCCAAGGCCTCCCTCAAGAACATCCGCGTCGACGACCTCAAGAAGGCCGCCCACCACCTCCGCCAGTCCGGCGACGCCATCGCCAAAGGCGAAATCCAGCAGGTCCGCGAACACCGCCGCCTCGCGGTCTCCTCCCTCCGCCGCGCCCAGTCCCGACTCGAAGCCGACCCCACCGGCGCCATGCCCATGGATCCCCCGGCCGGCCTCCTCGATGATGTCGTCGAAAGCGGCCCCGACCACGCCCCGCCCCAGTTCCGCGACCAGGTCTCCAATTACTACAAAGCCCTCAACGACTCTCTCTAAAAATGTAGCCGCCCGATGTCGCGGCGGCGTTGCGCGCCGTCGAAATCCACCTTCGCCGCCTCCCGGTGGGCGCGCTCGACCGCCGCGATCCGCTCCTCGCCCGTAGCCGCCACCGCAAGGACCCGTCCCCCGTTCGTCTCCCACCCTCCGGACTGGCTGCGCCGCGTCCCGGCGTGGTAAACCCGCGCCTCTTCCAGCTCCTCCAACCCGCGGATGACATCCCCCTTGCGCGACGAAGCCGGATATCCGGCCGAGGCAAGGACCACGCACACTCCCCATCCCTCGTCGAAGGACAGCAACTCCGGCCTCAGCCGGCCTCGCGCCCCCTCAAGACAGAACTCCGCCAGATCGCCCGAAACCAACGGCAGAACCGCCTGGCACTCCGGATCTCCGAAACGACAGTTGTATTCGATGACCATCGGCCCCTCGCCCGTCAACATGAGCCCGAAATACAGAAAGCCCGTATACCCCAGACCCTCGTTCTCCAGCCCCTCCACCGTCGGCGCCACAATCTCGCGCTCGATGCGGCCCATCAGATCGGCCTCCAACAACTGCCGGCTTGCCACCGCCCCCATCCCCCCGGTGTTCGGCCCCTCGTCCCCCTCCCCGATCCGCTTGTAGTCCCGCGCCGGGGGAAAAAGAAGATACGACCCGTTGCTTACGGCCGCGAACACGGAAACCTCCGGCCCCTCGAGAAAGTCCTCCACCAACAAGCCTCCGGATCCGAAACGCTCCCGCCCGAACACCTCCTCAAGGAAACCGGCGGCGCTCTCCTCGTCCGGACAGACCGCC
>CAYPUM010000086.1:0-10700 GCA_964413545.1 uncultured Roseibacillus sp.
GGGCGTCACACTCGGTGTTGTTGCGGCAGCCCCTGAGCTGGCGCGGGATGTAGACCTGCCCCCGGTAGGTCGCGCGCCCCTCGCCCACCGAGATCGACTTCGAGACGACGTTCGAGGTGGTCTCGTCCGCCGCGTGCACCATTTTGGCCCCCGTGTCCTGGTGCTGGCCGCTGTTGGCCAGCGCGATCGAGATGACCTCGCCCCGGGCCCGCCGCCCCTTCATCACCACCCCGGGGTACTTCATCGTCAGCCGGCTCCCGATGTTGCAGTCGATCCAGCGCACCTCGGCGTTCTCGTGGGCCACCCCCCGCTTGGTCACGAGGTTGAAGACGTTCGAACTCCAGTTCTGCACCGTGATGTACTGCAGCTTGGCGTCCTTCATGGCCACCAGTTCGACCACCGCGGCGTGCAGGGTGGTGGTCTCGAACTGGGGAGCCGTGCAACCCTCCATGTAGGTCACCTCCGACCCCTCGTCGCAGATGATCAGGGTCCGCTCAAACTGCCCGAAATTCTCGGAATTGATCCGGAAATAGGCCTGCAAAGGGTGCTTCACCTTCACGCCCGGCGGCACGTAAATGAAGGAACCACCGGAGAACACCGCGCTGTTCAGCGCCGAATACTTGTTGTCGCCCGTCGGGATCACCTTCCCGAACCACGGACGAAAGATCTCCTCATACTCGTGCAGACCCTCCGTCGAGTTCACGAAGATCACGCCCTGCTTCTCGAGTTCCTCCTTGACGTTCGAATAGGCCGCCTCCGAATCATACTGGGCCTCGACCCCGGCCAGGTAGGCCCGCTCCTGCTCCGGAATCCCGAGCCGCTCGAAAGTCCGCTTCACGTCGTCCGGCACCTCGTCCCAACTCCGCTTCGGCCGGGCCCCGTCCGAAAGATAATAGCGGAGCTGGTCGAGGTCGATGTTCTCGAGGTCCCTCGACGCCCAGTGTGTGGGGATCGGCTTCGCGTTGAACGTGCGCAAGGCCTTGTGCCGGAAGTCCCGCACCCACTCCGGGTCGTTCTTGACGTCGCAGATGTAGTCGATCGTCCCGGCGCTCAGGCCGCGACCGGCGTCGTAGCGATGTTTTTCCGGGTAGAAGAAGTTTCCTTTCCCGCGATCGATGTCGATCGCCTCACGCGTTTCCAAATCCAATGCTGGTGCTTCCAAGCTCATGCTGACGTTGGTCTTCCTTGGGTTTGTTCCGGCAATTCCGGGAATGCCGGTTCTTCATTTCGCGGCGAGTTCCTCTTCGCGGAGGAAATCGTATCCCCGCTCCTCGAGTTCGATTGCGAGGTTCTTTCCGTCACTCCTTACGATCCGGCCGCCCGCGAGGACGTGCACGTGATCCGGTTCGATGTAGTTCAGCAGCCGCTGGTAATGCGTGATCACAAGAAACCCCCGGTCCGGCGAACGCATCGAGTTCACGCCCTTGGCCACGACCTTCAGGGCGTCAATGTCCAGCCCCGAGTCGGTTTCGTCCATCACGCAGTAATCCGGTTCGAGCATCATCATCTGGAGCACCTCGTTCCGCTTCTTCTCTCCTCCCGAAAATCCCTCGTTCACCGCCCGCGCCGTGAACTTCCGGTCGATCCCCAACTGCTCCATCCGGGCGTACAGCTTCTTGTAATACGCCACCGCGTCGATCTCCTCCCCCGCCGGCAAGCGCGCCTGCAACGCCGCCCGCACAAAATTCGCCATCGAAACCCCGGGGACCTCGGCCGGATACTGGAACGCCAGAAACAACCCCAGACGGCTCCGTTCATCCACCTCCAGTTCCATCAGATCCGTCCCGTCAAGCGTCACGGTTCCTTCCGTCACCCCGTAATCCTCGTGACCCGCGATCACTTTCGCGAGGGTCGACTTTCCGGAGCCGTTCGGCCCCATGATGGCGTGCACCTCGCCTCGCGGCACTTCCAGATCCACTCCCTTCAATATCTCGGCGCCGTCGATCGCGGCATGCAGGTTCCTGATTGTCAGACTCATGATTGAATTTACTGGCTGGACGCCAATACCGCGCCCGTGATCAACCCCCGGCGTGCAACCGGCCCCGAATCGTCAATTCGAGGTCCGTCACCTCCGCCCCTTCCGGCAGATTCAAAATGTCCGCGAGGGAAGCATTGTTCTTGAACGTGATGTCATGGATCACCCCCGTGTCCTCATCGTGAAAATGCACATGCTCGGTCAGATTCACGCAGAACCTCGAAGGCTCCCGATCAAAATTCACCTGGTTCACCAGACCATGTCCGACCAGCGCGTCCAGGCAATTATACACCGTCGCCAGAGAAATCGAGGGAACCCGGTCCTGCACCCTCCGAAAAATCTCCGTCGCCGTCGGGTGATCGCGGTCCTGCAACAGGGCGCAATACACCTCCCGCCGCTGCTTCGTCATGCGCAATCCCTTGATCTCCGGGGGAATCTCCTCCGGCCGCGTCGCTTGCTGCTCTTCCATTGTCTGCAAATTCAAGGGAACCTAGTGCCACTCCCTCCCCCCGCAAGCGGAAATTAGAATAATTCCAAATCTTGCCCGCTAATGTCCTCTCCAGACGGTCAGGGCGCAGCCGAGGGTGACCGCTCCGTAGGCAAGGCCGGCGAATGCGAGGGTCTTCCATCGCTGTTCGCTGGCGGTGGCCCATGTGACGGCGTCGCGGAAGGTATAGGGCATGCCGACCCAGAAGAGCCCTTTGGTCAGCAGGATGTAGGCGAAGAGGGGGACGAGGAGGCGCGAGGCCGGGTCTTTGTTGAAGGCGGCCTCGAGCAACGGGCCGGCGGCCATGAGCGCCACCACGCCGAGCGCACGCACGAAAAGGAACTCCTTCACGTAGATGACCATGCCAAGGAACGCCAGCGGCACGAGGATCCGCAACCACGGCTTGACGGCGTTGAACTCTCCGATGTCCATGGTGAGGGCGCTGAACACCCAGAGCCCCTCGGGGGCGACCAACAGCCAGAACCAGATCAATCCCACCGCCAGGGTATAGACGCCCGCGGTGTGATGGCGCGGCAACTTGCGCAGCCACGCGCGGCAGAAATCGGGTTTCCAAAGCATGGCGCCGTGAGCCGCCAGCAAATAGGCCGCCATCAGGTATCCCGCCACGGCGAGCGGGATCATTTCATAGGGATGCGGTCCTCCGAACACCTGCGCGCTTGCTACGCCACCCCCACCCCATGGTAAAGGCAAAACAATTGCCGCCCGACCTGGCGGGATCAACCTTCCTCAACCTTGGTGGACGCCGCCGTCCCCGGCGGCGTTGGACGCAACCTTCGTCAATGGCGCGAGAGGCCGCGCCGTCAGCCGCCGCATCGCTTTCCGCAGCACACCGCTTCCCCGATTGCCGCCGGGCTCAGCGCTGCGCCGTTTCCTCGTCCTTGCGGAAGGGGCGCGCGTACCAGCCGGAAACCCGGCTCGCGGCCCTCCCGACATCGTCAGCCGCCTGAAGCACACACGGGACCAGGAAGAGCGTGATCCCGGTGGCGAACAGAACCCCGAACGCCAATGACACCGCCATCGGAATCAGAAACTGGGCCTGAAGCGAATTGTCGAACATCAGCGGCATGAGGCCCACAAAGGTGGTGACCGAGGTCAGAAATATGGGCCTGAACCGGCGGCGACCCGACTCCTGGACCGCAACCCACAGCGGAGTCCCACCACGAACCCGCTGGTTGATGTCATCCACCATCACCAGCGAATCGTTCACCACCACCCCCGCCATCGCCAGAAGTCCGAAAAGCGACAGGTCCGACGGCGTGATGTCCATCATCAAGTGACCCAGCATCGCCCCGATCGCCCCGAAGGGAACAACCATCAGCACGTAAAGCGGTTGCAGAACCGACCGGAACGGAATCGCCAGCAACGCGTAGATCGCGAAGACCAGCCCGGCCGCTCCCACAAGGAAACGCTTCTTCACCTCCTCCGCCTCGGCCACCACCCCCGTGAAGACGAAACTCAACTCTTCGTGGTCGCGCAGCAATTCCTCAACCCGAGGCCGCACCGACTGCGCGATCCGCAACAAGTCGACACCCTTGTCCCGCGGCTCGGCCCCGATCCGGGTCACCTCGGCCTTGTCATTGCGCTCGATGAACGTCGGAGACTTGACGAAGGAGACATCCGCCACCGTGAAGAGCGGAACCTCCGCCCCGCCCGGAGCGCGGATGCGCAACCGCTCAAGGGTGTGCAGCGATTCCCGCTGCTTCTTCGGAAGACGGACCATCACCCGGTATTCATCATGGCCGCGAAGAATGCGCTGCGCCTCCTCGCCATGGAACGCCTGGCGAACCTGCCGGGCCAGCGTCCGCTGGCTGACGCCCAACTCGGCCGCCCGAGGCTTGAGCGTCAGTTCGAGTTCGTCCTGGCCTTCCCGCTGGCGCGCCCACGCGTTGACGATCCCGTCGTAAGAGCGCAGCAGATCGGCGATCTGCCCGGCAACCTCCTTCTTCGCCTCCGAGGCGGGGCCCCGCAATTCCAGTTCCAAGGGATCGGTGTCGCGCTCGTCTACGTCCCCGCGGGTCTTCAGGGTGCGGATCTTCAGGGTGGCGTTGGCCGGGATTTCGCCGATCAGCTCCCGCCACCGGTTCATGATGGCGTCATTGTCGGGACCCGGTTCCGAACGAAGCGCGGCCGGCATCAGGGACACGTAGATCACGCCTTGGGACTTGTTGTAGGAGCGGTGAGGAGAACTCGTGCCGATCAGGCGCCAGGTGTTCTGAACGATGGGCTCCCCCGACTCCGGATCGATGAATTCCTCCTTCATGGCTTCGGCCGCCTCCGTGAGACGCTCCATGTATGCGCGGGTCGTCTCGATCGACACGTGATCCGGCAGATCAAGGTTCGCGCTGATCAGCGGCCGTTCCATCGAGGGAATCGAAACGTAGCCCAGCCGCCCGCTCGCGAAATACCCCAGCATCGCCAGCGCCATCGCAACGAACAGCGCAATCGCCGCCCAGCGATGAGCCAGAGCCACCCGCAGACAGGGCGCGTAAATCCGGTCGACAAAAAACTGCAGAGCCCCCGCCACCCGCCGCTGCACCCGTCGCAGCGGACTCCGGACCGCCCCCTCTCCCGCCGCCTTCAAATGCTTCAGGTGCGAAGGCAGAATCAGCTTCGACTCCACCAGCGAAAACAGAAGAACCGGCGCCACCACAAATGGAATCTGCCGCGCCAGTTCACCCGTCATCCCCTCGAAAAACAACAGCGGCACAAACGCCACAATCGTCGTCAGAACGCCAAAGGTCACCGGAACCGTCACCGCCTTCGTCCCCTCGATCGCCGCCTCGATCGCCGGCGCCCCCCCCTGCAACCGCGAGTAAACGCTTTCGCCCGTCACAATCGCGTCGTCCACCACCACCCCCACCACAATGATGAATCCGAACAGGCTCATCATGTTCGCCGTGATCCCCAGCCACGGCATCATCAGGACGCCCCCCGCAAAGCTCACCGGAATCCCCACCACCACCCAGAACGCCAACTGCGGACGCAGAAACAGACCCAACACGATCATGACCAGCATCGCCCCCTGCAACAGGGAACTCGCCATCGTTTCGAGACGCGCTTCGAGCGAGATCGCCCGGTCGGAGTGCACCCCGAGATGAATACCCTCCGGGAAACGCCCCTCCGACGTCGCCACATACCCGCGCACCTTCTCCGCCACATCGAGGGCGCTCTCCCGGCCGGTCCGCGACACCACGATCCGGACCGCCGGACGCCGGTTGAATTCCGAAGCGACCTTGTCCTCTCCGGTGTCCTCCCTGATGTCTGCCACTTCATCGAGGGTCAACTCCGCTCCGCCCGAGGAACGCAGCGGGATCATGGCGTAATCCTCCCGGGTGCGGGCCTGCCCCTTGGTGCGGACCATCAACCGGCCGCCTTCGCTGTTGATCGAGCCGGCGGGCAGGTCGATCGAGAACTGCCGAATGGCCTCCGCAACGTCCTGAAAGCTCAGGTCGTACGCTTCGAGCTTGCTCGAATCCAACTCGATCGAAAGCTCCCTCTCGTCCGGCAGGTCGGCCCGCACCCGGCTGATGCCGTCGATCGACAGAAGGTCGTCCCGGACCTTCCTCGCGGCGGCATGCAGTTCCTCCTCCGGCAAATCTCCCGTCACCACCACCCAGATCACCGACCGCCAATCCGAACGCTTCGGAATGCGCACCCGGAAGGGCTCGTTCGGCGCCGGAAGGGTCGTGATGGTCTTGAGAAGAGACTCGATCTCGTCCTTCAGAACTTGCAGGTCCGTCCCCTCCTCCGCCTCCACATATATGCGCGCCTGCCCGCGATGGGCGTCCGTGTTGAGCTGCTCCACCCCGTTCAACGACTCCAGCGCGTTCTCCACCGGAATCAGGATCTCCTTCTCCACATCACGGGGGGTGGCCCCCGGATAGGACTTGGTCACGATGACCATCGGGTAAACGTGCTCGGGCTTCAACTCGAGGGTGATCCGGAAAAAGGCGCAATAAAGACCCCCGAGAAGGATGCCGATCATCAGGAGGTTGGCGGCGATGCCGTTCTTCGCGAACCACGCGATCATTACGTTCCCGCTCCCGTCATCGTCTCGCCTTCCCCGGCCCCGCCCGCCGTTCCGCCCGGCGCCGCCAAAACCTCGTCCTCCACGATCTCCACCTCGGCCCCGTCCGGCGCATACACAAGGTTCGTCATGACCAGCAGCATCCCGTCGTCAATCGCCGCATCCCGAAAAACCAGATGCTCCTCATCCTCCCAGACCGCCTCGATCGTCGCCGACTGCAACTTCATCTCCCCCCGGTCCACCAGCCGAATCCGGCTCAACCCCGTCACCGCCTCGCGGGGAATCACAAACACGTCTTCAATGACCCGCCCCGGAATGTCCGCGAACACCGGCTGCCCGATCCGCAACGGCTCCCTCTCCGTCTCCAGCCCGAACGGATCACCAATCCGCGCAATCGCAAACAGCTCAAGGGTGCTCTCGTCCAGCGCCCCTTCGGTCCGGAGAATCCTCGCCTTCCAGCAAACGTCGCGCTCCGGCACAAGGGCGTCCCCCAGACGAACCTCCACCGGCGGGTCCGACGCATCCTCCGGCAGTGAAAGATGCCGCAGAAACCGCATCGCGACCGGCAACCGCACCTCACTGTAGTCCGTGGCAAAAACCGTGCCGAGCGAGCTCCCCGCTCCGATCGTCTGACCCACACCCACCCCCTGCTTCAGCACCCGCCCGTCGAACGGCGCCCGGATCTTCGTCCGCTCGAGATCCCGCTGCGCGCTGGCCCGTCGCTCTTCGGCGAGTTCCACCTGCAGCTCCGCAAGCTTCAACTGCGGCCTGCGGAGCACAAGGTCGCTTGCCTCCCCCTCGTACCCCAGATCCTTCCAATCCAGCCTCGCCTGGGTGGCGCGCGTCTGTTCCTGCGACAGCGCCAGTCGCGCCTGCGCCAGCTCCGTCTCGGCGGCCGCCAGCGCCAGCTCGAAATCCACCGGATCGAGTTCCACCAAGACCTTTCCCTCCCCGAAAAAGGCCCCCTCCTCGAACTCCGGATGAACAATTCGCACCCGCCCCGCCACCTGCGCCGTGAGATCCACCTCGCTGTGGGCGCGTACCGCTCCCTGCGAACGCACCATCACCTGGTAGTCCTCCCGACGCAATTCCCGAACCTCCACCTCAAGCGTCCTCCGCGCCGGCGGCGGTGGCGACGGTTCAGGCGCCTTGCGCGACAACAAAACATACGCCGCCACCCCCGCAGCCAAAACCACCACGGGCAATACCATGCGTATGACGACCGGCACCACACCGGAACGACCGCCTCCTCCCGCACGCGATTCCGCGCCGGTCCCGCCAGCGAGCCGATTCACGGCCGAAACTAAACTTCAACTCTGCCCGATCGACAACCCGCAATCGCGCACCTCCCCCTCCAACGCCGCCGCCGACGCCGCCCATCCCGCCGAGGGTCACCCCCTCCTGGAACCGCCCTCGGGCTACAGCGACCCCTTGAGCGTCGAGGAGGCCTTGAACCCCACCGACTTCGAGGCCGCAATCTGCATCGGTTCCCCGGTCTTCGGGTTGCGACCCATGCGGGCCGCGCGATGCTTCACCTCGAATGTTCCGAATCCGATCAGTTGGACTTTCCCGTCCCTCCTGATCCCGCCCGCAATGCCGTCGAGGACCGCATCAACCGCCTCCACCGCAGCCCGCTTGGTGGCGTCTTTGCCCATGGCATTCAGAACGGTGTCAGTCAATTCCGCTTTGTTCATAACGCCGCACTTTTCAACCACCTAAATCATTTTGTAAAGCTAAAAGAAATCGCTCTTATCCCCCATGGAATCGGGAAATCCCGCCCCCGAGCCACGAGGGGAGTCCCCGCCGGGAAACACAAACGCCTGAATTTCCAGCATGGGATTCTGTTAGATTCTGTTAGGATGCGTTCTGAGACATGAAAAATAGGGTTTTCCGCAGGGCAGGACGGAATCCCCGACGGCGCGAGGCGCCGCGGCCGCCCTCCTCCCGACCCGTTCCAGGCGCCGTCTCGCCGGCCGAAACTCCCCGAAACAAGGCCTCCGGAAGAATTCCACAAATTCACTTGCCCCACCGAAAAGGCGCCGGTATAGGCTCCCCCGACCGGTCCGTATGCCCAAAAAACGCCCTTTTCCCGCCCATTTTCCGGGACATTCCGTGTTCTTGGGCGCGACTGCGTTGGGGGTGGCGCCCGCCTTGGCGGGCGGCGGCGCCGAAGCCGGCGGCCATGAGGCGCTGCCGCTTTTCGCGGAAGAGGTTTTTCACATCGGCCCCTTCGCGGTGACCAACTCGATGATCATGGCATGGCTGGTGGCAATCGCCCTGATCGTGGTGGTCCGGCTCGCCACCCGCGAAATGCAGTTGATTCCCAGCGGGTTGCAGAATTTCGTGGAATGGCTGGTCGAGTCCCTGCTCGGATTCTTCGCCGGCATTCTCGGCGAACGCCTCGCCCGGCGCACCTTCTGGTTCTTCGCCACCATCTTCATCCTGATCCTCTCGATGAACTGGGCGGGCCTCATCCCCGGCGTGGGCACGGTGGGTTGGATGCTCGAGGGCCCGGTTGACCCGCACGACCGCTTCAAGCCGTTCCTGCGGGGCGGAGCGGCAGACCTCAACATGACGATGGCGATGGCCCTCGCCTTCGCCGTCCTGTGGTTCTACTGGGCCATCACCGAGATCGGCTTCAAGAACTTCCTCACCCATATTTTCGCTCCGAAGGGCGAGTTCAAGGGACCCATGCTGATCGTGATGGCCGTCATCTTCGGCTTCGTGGGCGTGATCGAGCTGATTTCAATCGCGGTGCGTCCGGTGGCGCTCATGTTCCGTCTCTACGGGAACATCTTCGCCGGCGAGAACATCCTCGAAGCCATGATGGAACTGGTCCCCCCATGGCTGAAGTGGCTTCCGCCCCTCCCGTTCTACTTCTTCGAACTCCTGGTGGGATTCGTGCAGGCCCTCGTCTTCACCCTCCTGACGGTCGTCTTCCTGAAACTCATCTGCGAGGACAGCCATGGAGAGGAGCACGAGGCCCACCACCCCGAACCCGCCGGCGGGGAACGCCCGGCCTCCGCCTCCTGAGGCCCTCCTGCCCCCCGCTGACGCCCCCCCCTGAAGTATCCTCCCATGAAGCGATCGCTCCCCCTGCCCCCCTTCCGCGGCCCCCGCTGACCCTCTCCCCGGCCCGACCATGGCAGATCCGTGGGGGCCGGCGAAACCAACAACAACCAACAAACAACACCACCATGGAAAGCATCCTCCAACTCGTCGCCGCCTTCCCGGGGTTTTTCGACCTGCTCGCGCAGGCCGAAGGCATTCGCGGAAACTTCCACGTCGGTATGGCGGCCATCGCAGCCGGACTCGGCATCGGGCTCATCGGCATGAAAGCCGCCGAGGCCACCGGCCGCAACCCCGGTGCCGCCGGAAACATCATGACGATCGCCATCATTCTTGCCGCCCTCGCGGAAGGGCTGATCTTCATTGCCATCTTCCTTGCCACCTGACCTCGCCTCTCGCACCGGCGCGGGGCCGGCAACGGCCCCCGCCGTCCGTCCCTCTCCGGATCTCAGCCATGAACTTCCCCGCCCTCGTCCTCGCCGCCGCCGAAGCCGCCCCCGAAACGGCGGAAGCAACCAACCCCGTGACTGATGTCCTCCGAACCTTCCACGTCACATGGGCGAATTTCTTCGCCCAGTTGATCACCTTCCTCCTGGTGGCGCTCCTCCTGAAGATCTTCGCCTTCGAGCCGGTGCAGCAAATGCTCGAACGCCGCCGCCAGCGAATCGCCCGCGGCGAAGCCAAACTCCGCGAAATCGAAGAACAGATGGCGGAGAGCGAAAAACGGACCGCCGAAGCCATCGAGGCGGCCAACCAGCAGGCCCGCCGCCTCATCGACGAAGCAAGGGAAAGCGCCGCCGCCCTCGGCGAGCGCAAGGCCCGGGAAGCCGTCGCCTCCGCCCAGCACATCCTCGCCAAGGCCGAAGAAGCCGCCCGCGCCGAACGCGAAAAGATCCAGGCCGAATTGCGCACCGAGTTCGGACGCCTCGTCACCGACACCACCGCCCGCGTCACCGGCAAGGTCCTCGACGAAAACGACCAACGCCGCATCAACGAGGAGGCCCTCACCCGGCTCGAAAGCTGATCCGCCCGCGCCCGCCGACATGAAGATCCCTCGCGAAGCCGCCACCGCCGCCCGCCGGACCTTCCGCTCCTGCCTCGACGGCGACCTCCTCGACGAG